>DYGV01000094.1:0-5744 GCA_020724505.1 Anaerolinea thermophila | reverse complement strand
CGCCCCTTCACCAAGCCGGATGATGTTCATGGTATGTTGGCCGCCAAAGGTATCCTGACCAGCGAAGGCGGGGCAACCTCCCACGCCGCAGTGGTCGCGCGTCAGTTTGGCGTGCCTTGTGTGGTCGGTGCATCAGAAATCCGCATTGATTTAGAGAGACGCCAGATGGAATCCAACGGAGTGGTGGTGAAAGAGGGTGAGTGGATCTCGGTAGATGGCACCACAGGCAATGTTTTCCTGGGCAGAATCCCCACCACAGCGCCCAAGCTGGAAGAGCAAACCGACCTGTTGACTTTGTTGCAATGGGCGGACGAAATTTGCGCCACTCCAGGTATCCGCCAGGGATGGCCTGACCGCGGTCTTCAGGTGTGGACGAACGCGGATTACCCCGCCGACGCCCGGCGAGCACGCTCGTATGGCGCAGTGGGTATTGGCCTTTGCCGCACCGAGCACATGTTCTTTGAAACGGAACGCTTGCCCATTGTCCAACGCATGATCCTGGCAGAGACCTCTGAAGAGCGCGCTGCCGCCTTGAACGAATTATTGCCGTATCAGCGTAGCGATTTTGAAGGCTTATTCGAAGCCATGGATGGTTATCCGGTCATCATCCGCTTGATTGACCCCCCCTTGCACGAGTTCATGCCTGATGAGGAAAAACTCCTGGAAGAGGTGATCACCATGCGGGTGAAGGGAGAAACCGAGGGTCTGGCGGAAAAAGAAGCGTTGCTGGCCAGTATCCGCGCCATGCATGAGAGCAACCCAATGATGGGTTTGCGCGGCGTGCGCTTGAGCATCTACATGCCGGAGATCGTTGAGATGCAGGTGCGGGCGATCTTTGAAGCTGCTGCAAACCAGGCGCTGAAGGGCGTCGTAGTCAAGCCAGAGGTGATGATCCCGCTCACCGGCACCGTAAAAGAGTTGGAGTGGATCCAACCGCGCCTGGAGCGAATCGCAAAGGCGGTCATGGAAGAAAAAGGCGTGACCTTCGACTACAAATTTGGGACGATGATCGAAATTCCACGCGCGGCTGTCACTGCAGAAGAGATTGCCAGAGTGGCAGAGTTTTTCTCCTTTGGCACCAACGATCTGACACAGATGACCTTTGGTTACAGTCGCGATGACGCCGAGCGCAACTTCCTGGTCAAATATGTGGAGGAAGGCATTTTGCCTCAAAATCCGTTCCAAACCCTGGATCGCGAGGGGGTGGGGCGTTTGATGTCCATGGCGGTGCAGGAAGGGCGCAAGACTCGCCCTGATCTGGAAGTGGGTATTTGCGGTGAACATGGCGGCGACCCGTCATCCATAGAATTCTGCCACCTGGTGGGCAATAACTATGTGAGCTGCTCGCCATTCCGTGTGCCGATCGCTCGCCTCGCCGCTGCCCATGCAGCGTTGAAACACCGCGTTGGCGAGACGACAAAGATCGTCGAAGATAAGTAAATCTCCTCTCTGACGGGAGCTTTCGGAGCCGAGGCGTTAGCCTCGGCTCTTTTCAGTCTTCCCCCAGATGCTCCACCTTTTTATGCACCGCGATAATGGGTATGATAGCACATGCTAGGCTGAGCGCTCCGCCGAAAGCAAGCCCAACGATTTGCCCGATCGCCTCAGACAGGTCGAAAACAGTGAAAGCGATGGGCGGTCCGAAAAACAATAACAAAGAGAGCGGCAAATAGAGCATGGTTGCCAGCCCGCCCAGGCAGCCGCTGAAAGTGCGCTGCATTTGACGCGGATCTTCCCAATTTAGATTGGCGCCGGCGATGCCAAAAGCCAGGTTAATGCCCGTGTTTCCGGCGATGCACAGGGTGATGACAGCTAATGAGTACAGAAGCGTGTTTAGGCTAGCAGCCTGTATCAGCCAGATTGCCAGTAAATACAAGCCGCTCAGCGTCAATGAAGGCAGATAGGCTACCAGGTATTTTGCCAGGATAAGTTGAAGCGTGCTGATCGGCGCAGTTTTCAAAATCCAATAACTGCGCCCCTCGTGGGCGAAGCCCATCCCAGCCAGACGAGCCAACAGCATCCAGCCAACGAACAATGATAAACCAACGCTCACGTAAGTGCGCAGATTGGATAATAGACTGCTCACCCAGGGTGATGAGCCCATGCCCGAAAGCGATGAAGGTTGATTATCGCCGCGCAGGATCATCACAGCGTAAATGACGCCGAGGATCAACGGCGTGACCAGTTGGGACAGGTTGCGTAAATCGCGGCGTATTACCAACCAATCTTTAGCGATTAAACCGCTGACCGGCGCAGAGAGAAATCCGGCTGCGCTCTTCTCAATGTTTGTCAGGGCTGGAGAAAACAGCTTGGCGGCAGCGGCGCCCTGTGACTTCCGTTTGCGTGCTTCGGGTTTCATCCCCGCCCAGCCGGAATAATATAACCGTTCGGCTGCGATCAGACTTGCAGCAAATACGGCTGCCGCCAGCGCAATTGTTGCCAGCGTCAGTCCGCCTCCAATTAGCCAGTCGCTTTTTCCCAGGCTCACAACGCCGCGCCCAGCCCAGGCCAACGGCGACCAGGCCACGTCTGCCTGGCGTAGGAGCAACAACATTTGTGTTGCCTGTTCGGGAGAAAATTCTTCCCATTGGGCAAGTTGGCCGCTTTGCGAGCATAAAATTGAGAAGATCGCGCCCAGAAAACCCAGCACTTCTGCTACCCTGCGAGCGGGAAAAATCCGCACCACCATCAGAACAAATATGGCAGATAGGCCAGCGGCAGCCAACGCCAGCATTGCCATCTCCAGCAGAACGCCAGGGTAATACAAAATGGTATATTCGGCGGAGGCTCCGATGCCAAACATTAGCGGCAAAGCGAAGGCGCAGATCAAGGCGAAGTTGGGTAGCGCCGCCTGGAGCAGCTTGGCGACGAATACGGCGCGAATTGGCAACGGCGTGCTGAGCAAGAAATCCATATCGCCAGCAAGATAGAGCGCCTGAAGCAGCACGCCAAAGCTGGTCAGGAATACGCCCAGGAAGGTGGCGCTGAATACCAGCGTTGGAATAGCTTCAAAAATACTGCTCAAATCCCCGACAAATTGCGCTGTCTCAGGTGAGCGTAAGAATTTCATCAGCACCCAGCTAATGAAAAATGCAAAACCTAAGAAAGCCAATATTAAAATTCCCAGGAAAACGGTTATGAACTTGCTGCGTAAATTGGAGCGGCGAAAACTGCGCGCCAGGATCATCAGGCGTAAGCCTAACAATTTCCAGATGGAGGGCCAAAGGCCAGGTGTGGAGTACTCTGAGGAGGCGAAACTCATTTTAAAACCTCAGCGATTTCTGCGTATTCCGCGCCGCCAGTTAAACTGAGGAAGATATCCTCCAGGCTGATTGAACCGCTGCCTGCGCCGCGCAGGTTACGCAATTCATCCATCGTCCCCACGGCGATGACTTGCCCCTGATGAATGATGCCAATACGGTCGCACATGCGCTCGGCGATCTCCAGGATGTGGGTGGAAAGAAAGATTGCTGCGCCGCGTGCAGCCATCTGGCGCAAGATGTCTTTGATCAATCGCGCTGATTTGGGGTCCAAACCAATGGTAGGTTCATCTAACACCAAAACTTTCGGATCATGCACCAGGGCTGCCGCCAGAGCTGTTTTTTGTTGCATACCATGGCTGTACGAGTCGATGGTGTCATCGCCAGCTTGCGTCAGGTCGAACACACGGAGCAGCTCTTCGATTCGACGCTCGATTTGCTGGCGCGGCATCCCATATAGATCGCCCACAAAGCGCAAAAGCTCGCGGCCGGTTAGTTTGGCGTATAGATTCGGTGTATCGGGCACATAGCCGCAGATGGCTTTGGCCTGGCTGGCGTGAGTGAGCACATCGTAGCCGCCAACTTTGACTCTGCCAGATGTGGGCTGAAGCAAACCTACGATCATTTTGATCGTAGTGGTTTTCCCGGCGCCGTTGGGACCGAGAAAGCCGAAGATTTCGCCGCCGAAAACTTCCAAATTAACATCGTTGACGGCGATTTTATCGCCAAATTTTTTAACCAAATGCTGTGTTTTAATGAAAGGAATTTGAGTTAACATATCAGCGTTGAATGACGTACTATGACCAGAGTTCATGATATAACAGGATTGTAATTTTTGTCCAGTACAGCCAGTATCTATGTCGCGTTCTTTGACACGTAGAGATTTTATCAAACTAAGCGGGCTGGCGTTAGGCGGATTTGGTTTTCGCCGCTGGGAGCACCTCGCTGGTTCAAGCCCCTATAACCCGGACTTCCCTCGGCAGCCAGAGCAACCGCAAGGTCGGCTGGCAAGGGTCGCCAGCCGACAGGTAGATGTGCGCGCACGCCCCCGTGACGACGCGCCGATTGTCGGAAATCGCTTTCGCGATCAGATTATTCACATCTATGAGGAGCTAAATCCACCCGACGCGCCGAAATACTACAACACCCTGTGGTATCGCGTCTGGGGCGGCTATATTCATAGCGCACACTTGCAAATCGTGGAGATCCGATTGAATGATCCTTCGCCGTATATGAGCGCGGCGGGTCATCTATGCGAGGTCACCGTTCCCTATACCACCGCCTATCAAAAAACTCGTCAGGGAGAATGGATTCGCTGGCGTGGTTCGCGCCTGTATTATTCATCCACGCATTGGGTCACAGGGGTGGAATTGGGACCGGATGACCATCTATGGTACCAAATTACCAGCGAGTTGAGCGATTCGGAGGTTTATTATGCCCCGGCTGAACATCTGCGCATTATCTCGCCGGAGGAGTGGTCGCCCATTTCGCTCGACGTGCCGCCGGAAAAAAAGCGCATTGAAGTATCTCTCAAAGAACAAACCTTACGAGCTTTTGAATATGATCAGGTGGTTTTCACCGCCCGTATCTCTTCCGGCATTCCTAACCCGCGTCTTGGAGAAGATGACCTCCCCACTTCCACGCCAACCGGTAAGTTCGTGATTTATTCAAAAATGCCCTCCAAGCACATGGGCAGCGTTGCCGGTGGGCCGGAAGTGGAAGAAAATGGCGGGTTCACCCTGCCAGGCGTCCCGTGGACGAGTTTTTTTCGTAGCCCTGGCGGCTACGCTATGCACGGTACTTATTGGCATAATAATTTTGGCTTGCAGATGAGCCATGGCTGTGTGAACATGCGCAATGAGGACGCTCTCTGGCTATTTCGCTGGAGCACGCCTGTTTTTGATCCGACGAGCATTAAAAGCTCGCGGGATTGGGAAAAGACCGGCAATGGTACTACAGTGATTGTTTATTGAGTAAAGGGCGAATAAGCCACAGCCTGGCAAAAACTTGCCAGGCTGTTTGGTTTTTGGATGCAGCGTCGGTTTAGATTAGCCGATCAATCATTAACACAACGAAGAGGAAAGCCAGATACATACTGGAATAACGATACATCTTCCACGCTGTTTTGTTGCCGCCTTTCTTCCATACATTCCAAGCTGCTAGAAGCAGCCAGATGCCCAACGTAGCCGCGCCGACCAGATATATGCCGCCTCCCAGGCCGAAGAGCGGCAGAAGAAGCGTGATGGCTACTAGTTCTGTTGTATATAGAAAAATCTGCGAGCGAGTTTCATTTTCTCCACGCACTACAGGCAACATGGGGATACCGGCGCGGGCGTAGTCATTACGCCGCACCAGGGCTAAAGCCCAAAAATGCGGCGGCGTCCACATAAAAACAATGGCGAATAGGAAAAGCGCAGGGATGTTCAGACCACCCGTCGCAGCCGCCCAACCCACCAGCGGCGGGATCGCGCCCGCGCCGCCGCC
>DYGV01000093.1:9192-15411 GCA_020724505.1 Anaerolinea thermophila | reverse complement strand
GAGAGTGTCAATCGGCTCCGCCGGCACAGCTTGAATGATGTCCACCTCGCCCGCCAGGAGTGCTGCGACGCGGGTGGAAGCCTCTGGGATGACCCGGAAAATCGCGCCCTGCGCGCAAGCCGGCCCCACAGGCTCTAGATCCGGCGCGCCGCCGTAATAACCTTCCCAGCGCTCCATCACCACTTCTTCAAAGCCGGGTTGTGCCGAGACAAACTTAAATGGGCCTGTTCCAATCGGGTGGGCGATAAAGCCTTCAGTTCCGACTTCTTCCAGGTATTTCTTGGGCACGATTTGCTGGTGGACGATGAGCTGCAACGCCGGGGGCCAGGGGCCGCTGAAGTGCATACGCAGGCTGTAGTCGCCGGTCTTTTCAACCGATTCGAGCGGCGCGATTAATCCCTTGCGCGGCGAGGTGTGCGGCTCAGGATACTCGATCATGTTCTCCTTGATGATGCGCTCGAACGTAAAGACCACGTCATCAGCGGTCATCTCTGTTCCGTCGTGAAACTTCACCCCTTGCCGCAGCTTGACTTCCAGGGTCTTGTCGTCCACCCAGTTCATCTCCTCAGCCAGCTCCATGTGCACCCCGCTAACGTTATCACGCGTGACCAGCCCATCGAACATGTTGCGGATTACAGTCTCGGATTGCCGACTGCGGTGGTCGGCTGGGTCGAGCGATGTGGGAGCCTGAGAGAGCGCTACAATGATTGTCTGTCGTTTGGGCGCGGCTGTCGGAGTGACGATTTTCTCCAGCTCTTGAGTTACTACAATTGTCTCCTTGACCACCACGGTCTCCCGCACGATCCTTTCCTCCGCAGTGGCCTGGGTGCCTGGTGTTGCGCCTACACAGGCTGACAAGACCATGCTAAATAGTATCAAGGAGACGAATAAAAGTTTAGATCTCATGGCGTGTTCCTCCTTTTGTTCTGTTGATTAGCACACTTTAGCGCTTACCGATGGCTGTGGCGCCCATAAATTAGGTATTCTTCTCCTTCTCCTCCTTCCTTAGATCCAAAAATTAGCAGCATAGGGGTGTCGAATGAGCTGGAATTGCACAATTATCCTGGTTGAATGACAGCGGCAGGATGCATCTGTCGAATGGATTCGATGGGAATCAGTTCGCGTTTCATCACGCGCAACGCCTGCTCTGGTGCCACCCGCCCATAGAGGCCGCCCAATATGCTCACCAAATACTTGGCATCCAATAATACCTGGCCTTGTGGGCGCAGCAGATGAGGTTCAGACGGGTTATACAGCGCTCCGCCAGCAATGACTGCCAGATCTTCAAGATATCCGGGTTCGCGGTCGCGGCATTTATGATAAATTGTGCCGCCTATGAGCAAGACCGTGACTGGCTGATCAAGGTAGTTCACTCCATATTGCAAGAAATAGGTCTCGGTTTCATCCACATGTCCAACGTGCTTGCCGGTTGCCAGCGCCAGGATCTCGCTGGCCAGGAAGGATGTCGCCGCGTTCTCCAACGGCGTTTGAGGCGTCTGGTGTGGATGCTGGCTGACCCAGCTCAAATATTCATCCAGGTTGAGCAAGTTCCTGCCGTCTTGGCGCATAATAAAGCGACGGAATTGCTCCTCTCCCGGAGCAAATTCATCAGGGAAACGGCTCTCCAGGTAACGGCTAAGATCAAGAGCCAGGCTTCCATCAATATACCGCTCCACTTCTTTCAAATTTTCGGCGTTATAGCTCAACCCATATTTCCCCTCCACGCGGCGAAAAACGAGCGGTACGTTCGGCGTTTTCAAGATAGTGCGCTTCATTTTGCGCCGCGGGTCATCTCCAGAGAAAACATACAACGGGTTATCACTGACGTTGGAATAGAAGTCGGTTGTAGCGCCGCCAATATCCAGGGCCATAATGTTGCCAATGCCTGGCTCGTTGCCGTACCCGTTAGCAAGAAGATTTATGCCGCGGAACGCCGCTCGAGGTGTTGGAATAAAGGGCGCATCCATATACTCTTCGACCACGTCGAAGCCCTTGGAACGGATAATCACTGTCTGGAATAGCTCACGGATGGCTTCGTTGACCACCTCGATGCGGAAATCGTTGATCTCCGGCATGACATTCGGAGTGATACGGATATCAATGTTGTGATATTGGAAGATGTGGTGAATGCGGTCGCGGATGTCCTGGTTGCCAGCATAGATGACCGGCACACCATAATCGGTGTAAGTGGCGTAACGGGCATACTTTGCCAGCAAGCGTGCATTATGAATCTGGGTCTTCGTATCACCGCCCTGATCGGTGCCGCCCACCAGCAGGATGATCTCAGGCTGATCCACCTCATAAATACGGCGAGCTTGCTCCGGGGTGAGTTGACCGTCATAAGAGCTTACCAGCTTGGCGCCGGCGGTGAGGGCTGCAAGCTCGGCGGCGAAGCCGGATTCTTCCTTTACCAGCGCCACAGTGACCATCTTCAAACCGCCTTTAGCACTGGAGCATGGCAGGCGCACCGCAAACTCGCGCATCTTCTCAGCCAACGGCGTCCAGTTTTTACTTTCCTGGCATGCCTCGAGCACGCCCAGGCCATTGGCCAGCCCAATGCGCAGGTCCTCGACGGTTGTGGGGACATATTTGAGTTCAAATGTCTCATCGCGCGTGTTGAAGATGCCGATCTTAGTGTAAGTGCTGCCAAAGTCCACCACCAGAACCTTTTCATCGGCTAAACCGGTAATGCCAAGCTGCTGGCGGAATTTTGCCACGCTTTCTTCATCCACATGTTCCACCTGTGCATCTTCGGCGATATAGACTGCTTCATCTGCGCGGGAGACTTCTTTATAGAAGTACCATGGATAGGTCTTTCGCACCAAATCAACTCGCTCGATTTCAGAGTAGACCTTGATGCCGTTCCATTCGTCAATTCTGCACATGCCGTTGACTACCTTGGTGCGGCACGCCCCTGCCATCTCATAACGCCGGTCAACCACGGTGATGTGCGGCCCCTGGAATAATCCGATCTGCAGAGCCAAATCGAGCGTATCGCCGGCGATCAGCCCGCAGTTGCCGCTTGGGTAGTTGGCCTCGTCAATCAAGCTGAGAAGCATCGTTTCATAATTTTTATCCGCATCCTCCTTTGGTTCCTTAGCCCATTCCGAGAAGTTTTCTGGGCGGATTGGGCCGGCATACCCGCCCAAAATTGCGGCATGTACCAGATTGTACATCGCGCCCTGTTTAAGCTCATGGATGCGAGCTTTTATTGCAGGATCGGCCCAGATGTTGGGCACATTGCCTTTGGCGAAGTCCCAACAGACTTGCTTGACGATCTCGCACGATTCGATGATGTCATCGGCGCTGGCTTCATGATGCGCTTCGGAATGGGTAACTACGTGCAAGATATCCGGCTGCATGTAAAGCTGCGTGTAGATGCCGAACGCCAGATGGCCTTTAGCTTGGTTCAGGTTGGGCGGGAAGCTGGGCAGCCCGGAGCGCGTTTGGCGCAGGATGTGAAAGTTGAAGTGTCGGGTTAGCGGGCTAACCAGCTCGTAGGCGGCCTTCATCTTTGCTAGGTCATCCAAAGCGGAAATCTCCGGCGGCAGCTCGAACATCATTTGCATGACGTAATTTCGAATGCCTTTCTTGAGCGCAATCACGGCGCATAACACGTGGTCGGTGACCTGCATATCATCGCTGGCGTAGCGCAAACCCCACTGATGTGGATCGTTGATCTCCAACGGTTTGCCGACTTCAGCCCAATATTCAATCGTGCGAAAATGCTCATCAAATGCGTCTCGGATGCTGATTGGCCCGCGACCGTCTAACTGGTTATAGAAGAAAATTGGTACGGCCGGAAAACAAATATCGAGGTGTTCTTCCCACAGCCGCGCCAGCGCCAGGAGTTCATCGGTGCCGGTGTAGATGCGCGTCATGGGATAATTGCCGCGCTGGGTGGCAGCCTTTAAGCGTTTCAGATCCTCCACGGAGCGGATAGGGGCGCCGCCCTGTCCGGCCAGGTACTTGGAAGGGTCTTCTTCGCCTCGGATGAACTTGGCCAGCATCTCTTGAGAGGTCTGGTCAGGCGCCAGCGATACGATCTCGAAAGCCTCAGCGTCCGCCAGTTTCTCGATGGCTTGGATGGTCGGCTCGATCGTCTCGGCAGCGATGCCGATGTGAGCGCGGATGATGGGTCGGTTTTCACGCTCGCGCACCTGGCGCACGCGTTCTACCAGCGAGGAAGACCAGGGAGCATCCTTCTGCCCGCGTTGTGCAGGCCGGCGCATCGCAAAGCTTTCCAGCTCCTCCATGGTGACGAAATCGTCCACCACCAGTTCGAAGAAGCCCTGGAAATGCTCCTTGTCTTTATATTCCTCAGCAATCTGCTTCAGGTCATAGTGTTTCTCGTCCTCGCGCACAAAGCGGTCTTCCTCCAAAGGCATGCCGGTCATGGCTCGCACCAGGTTGGCTGCCGGCCGCAAGCCTCCAAAAGAATAGCGGATTCCGCTCTCGCGCGGGTGTAACCCATATTTCGTGGCCGCCTCGATAAATTCGGAGATCAACTTATCTACATGCAGATCCCCTAAGCGCATGGAAACGCCTACTACTTCCGGGCGCGCCTCGCGGATCTTGTTGATGACCTCCCAGATTGGCACAGCTGGGCCTAGCTTTACTGAGATATAGCCTACGTCGAGGTCCTGCATCCAGTCAGCAAAATTTTCGACGCCTAGATTGTGAACGCATTTACCAATCGCGCCCACCATCACACGCCGCTTGCTGGGCGCCTTGTTTGTCTGATTACCGCTAATTTTGGTTCGATTAGACATTGGATGATCATTCTCCTTTGGCTTACTTGTTGAACGTTATCTCGCTTCGTCTCTTGCACCATCGCGAGAGACAGGAAAGATCCCTGATGAAGTATTACGAAACGGACTGATACAAATCTATCAAAGATTGGATCGTGGTAAAGCCGTAACGTTGTGGGGCGCGCGTCTCGAGCACGTCTCTGCCATCCAACCGACCCCGGCGCAGGTATTCTTTGCCCAGTTTTTCTTGCGCCCACAGGATCACTTGATCTATAACGGGAGTTTCCAACCCACATAGCTCGGCTACCCCGCGAGTGGCCGCCAGCCCAAATGGCACGTCTTCTGAAAGGTAGCGGGCATTAAAATCTGGCGCGAAACCGCCGTCAACGGGTTGCACAGGTGCATACAGGCCGGCATAGCTCCGATTGCTGACGAAGCTGCTCTGCAGGCTGGAACAGTCTGCAATATCATCCCGATAAGAAAGCCATAGCCACCGAATGAGCGGCTGGACATCCGAAAGGTCAAGGCCGGGAAACCGCTCCTCCAGGTGGGTGCGAATCCGTTGCACCTCATCGCTAAGCCCTTGCAAGATCTTTGCGGTTGCGTTGTCAATGCCCTGATAGAAGAGCGGCGGGCTTTTGAATGGACGACCATCCCAGGTGTGGAACAGACCATACATGACGCCCGGATGAATCAACTGACCTGTGCCGGCAAGGGTCAAACTCAGAAAATTGGGCGTCAGCGAAACCGGCGCGCCAATCAGGCGAGCGATTGTTTCAACCACTTCTGCCTGGCGCCGGGCGGGCAAGACGCTAAGCGCGACGGATGCCTTGGTGCCCAGCACGGTCACTTCGCGTCCATACTGTACGATGCGACAAGCCCAAGGCAAGGTCTGCATACCGAAGATTGTCATCTGGGAGAATTTCTCACCCAGCGCCTGGCGGGCGCATAGGTCGAAGCAACTGCGGGCTGGCATAGCCCCGATCAAACTCCCCTTTCCCAGGTGTGGCGCGATCTTTTCTAACACGGGCTGGTGAGCAAACGCCGGCGTAGCCAGCAGAACCAGCTCCGCCTGGGGGATCGCTTGACCTGGGTCAGAGCTGATCAACTCTGGGCGGCTGATGATTTGACCGTGGCGGCTGGTTACCACAATGCCTCCTTCTGCCATGCCTCGCTGCCAGCGTATGGCTTCCTCCTCAAATGCCGTATAGACCCTCACCTGATTGGCTGGATCAGCGGCCAGCAGCCCCGCCAGGGTGTGAGCTGCATTGCCGCCGCCGCAGATAGTGATGCGCATGATCACTCCACGATCAGTAAATTGCCATCTAAATAAGCCGCATCCACGCGGCGCAACGATCGCAAGATCTGCTCCGGCAATCGGTCAGATAGGGCGGCGATCAGGACGTTCACCAGGGAAAACACAGCAGTCACCGATAGGCTGTGGGCGACACCTCTGGTAGCCACCTCA
>DYGV01000093.1:0-9182 GCA_020724505.1 Anaerolinea thermophila | reverse complement strand
TCAAAAGCGCAGTCTGCTATTGTTGCCAGCGAGCAAAGCGAGTTATCGGTGATGGCAATGACCCGTGTGCCGTAACGCTGAGCGTTGACTGCCGCCTGGATGGTGGAGCGGGCGTAACGCCAAAGACCGATAGCGATCATCAAACAACCCTCTTCGAATAAAGCTGTATCCGCTGCTAGAGAGAGGCCTCCATCCAGGCACGCGTGCGCGTCGAAGCCAATGATCTTTAGCGAATGAGCTAAAAACTGCGCTGGCGCAGCCGATAAGCCACTGCCAACCACGAAGATTCGCTTGGCTTTGATTAACTCTTCAACCACCTGCTCTATTTTAGCTTCATCAATGCTGTTAGCGGTCTGCTTGATGTTCTGAATATCGGTGTAAAAAACTTTTTGTGGATTGTTATCGGAGGGTGGGGGAGATTCGAGACGTTCCTGGATCCGTTCAATAGCCTTGCCATAACTAGGCAGGTCGGCGCGAATGGCAGCTTGCATCTCCGAAAAGCCGCTATACCCTAGCATTTGTGCGAAACGTACAACTGTGGCAGCGCTAGCACCGATCTTCTCCCCAGCCTGGCTGGCTGAGGCAAAAGACATGAAATATTGATGTGTCAGGATGAAATGCGCCAATCGTTTCTGTTTCGGGCTCATGCTGGCGCGGCAGGCCGAGATGCGTTCTTCCAGGTTCCCGTTTGTTGAGTTTGAGCTCGGAAGAACATCGTTGGACATAAACCTAATATACCATGAAACATAATTGGATGCAATAGTTGTTTCATTTCTTGTTTTGATGATACGAACGTTTCATTGAGTGCAATCTGCTCTGACTTTGGATCTTATTGTCGTTTCGATGGTCTTACAGTAGAGCATATTTCTATTGATAGATGGATTTCTCGGTTTGGGGAGGGTGGATTGACCCAAATAAGGCGCTTTGGGGTAAGATTTCCCCGAAGAAGGATAACAATCTTGTAATTTTCGCCTCCAAAATCTGTATCTTTTCGTTCTCTTATGAGAAAATGAAGCCTAAAAATCTACGGAAATTTATGGTCAGGATCAATGTCGCCGTTTGTGAAAGACAACCCAATTTCCTTACTTCATCCGCTTGAAATCTTTTATTGGGGAGGTATCCTGGGCATACGAGCGCTGGGCTGGTTTTTGCCAATGACCGAGGATGAAGTGAACCATTTGAACTTGTTTACTGGGGCAGCGGCTCTCTTCACCCTGGCGCTTTTTCATTGGTTCATCCCCCGTTATGGCCGCCGACCCTGGCTTAATTGGCTGGGGGCGAACGGCGCTATTTTCTTACTTGCCAGTGTCACCCCTATCCTGGAACGTTATGAAATTCATTCTGAAATCATCTATATGGGTGTGGTGGCAAGTATGGGGGTGCTTGGCGGTCGTCATCCGGCGCGCATCGCGGCAGTCGTAGCCGCCTCGACGGAAGTTGTCTCTCGCATCCTGGTAGATTCTGTTTTGGGGCTGAACTACCCCGCGCTGATGATTAACACTGCTTTGATATTGGGGGTGGGTTTCGTTGTCAGCGAGCTGGGTAATGCTATTTATATCGCCGCCAACGAGCAGGAAAGAAAAAACCGCCATCTTTCCCTGTTGCTGAAAGTGGGCATGTTAGCTTCTCAGCCGCAACCTTTGGAAGAGACGTTATCGCAAATCGCCGAGATCATTGCTCGCGATGTGCCGGTGACGGTTTGCCGCATTTTGCTGACCGACGCCCAAGAACAAAATCTGATCACCTATGGCGTTTATCCCTTGCGCCCTTTCCAAGATGCGGCCATTTCTTTAGATAGTAGCTTTTCTCTGAATGACCTGCCCGAAGTGCAAAGGATTTTATCGAAAGGCGAACATCGCTTGCTTACCCGCGAGGAGGTCGCCCAATTTGCCGTGGATAGCAATCGGGCATCTTTTTACTTTGGCGGCATGAACCAGATCTGCATCTTTCCTTTGATTACGAGACAAAAACGCCTGGGGGTCATTGTAGTCGGCGAGGCGCGGCGGATCGAACGTGAGCCTTACACCCAGGCGAAGATTGATTTGGTGAGCGCTCTGGCCGCGCATATTTCTCAAATGATCCACAACTCCCTGCTCTTTGAAGAGGCGCAGCGTCAGGCTCGTCGCATGGCAATGCTGAATGAGGTAGCGCGGGCCGTCGGCTCTACAATTGAAATGGACGATCTTCTGGAGCTGATCTATCAGCAGCTCAGCGCAGCCATTCCCTGCGACTCGTACTTTGTCGGCCTCTACGATCCAGAAAAAGACGCCCATGATGTGCGCGTTTTAGTGGATGAGGGGGTGCGATTCCCACCTACGCTTGTGCCAATGGGCAATAGTTTGGCGAGTTGGGTGATGAAAAATCGCCGGCCACTCCTGGTGCGCCATCTAAGCCTGGAAGGCGATCGCTTGCTGGTGCAACCAATGCAGGTGGGCCAGGATCGGATGTCTGAGTCGTGGCTGGGTGCGCCGATTATGGCTGGGGAACGCTACCTGGGGTTATTAGCCTTAGCCAGCTACACCCCCAACATGTTTTCGGAGGATGATCAGAGCCTGCTGGTTTCCATGGCTTCGCAGGTTGCTCTGGCGTTGGATAACGCCCAGCAACATGCACAGGTTAAAGAGCAAGCGCGGCGCGATTCGCTCACCGGCGCCTATAACCACGGTTATTTTCTTGCCCTCCTGGCGCGTTCCCTGGAGGAGTGTCGCGCGCAGAATGCGCCGCTTTCACTCATTATGTTGGATGTGGATTATTTCAAAAACTACAATGATCTATATGGTCACTTGGTGGGGGATGAAGCCCTGCGATTGTTGTCCCAAGCCATCTTTTCCAGCCTGCCGAACAACGCGTTTATTGGACGCTGGGGCGGGGAGGAATTTGCCATCGGTTTACCTGGCGCCTCGGCGGAAATGGCCAAAGAATTGGCGCAACGCATCCAGGCCTCGTTGGCGCAAGCGGAAATAAAAATTAAGAATGGCGATCGGCTGACCAACCCAACCGTCAGCCAGGGGATCGCTGTTTTCCCCTTCCATGCTGATCGGGCGGATGAATTGGTGGATAGCGCCGATCAAGCGCTCTATACTGCCAAAGCCGGCGGCCGCAATCAAATAGCCCTTGCTTCCTAAACCCACCAAAGCGCAGACGGCGTCTCCCCCTCCACCCCAGGGGCGCTTTCCCCGCCCGGTGAGCATGTCGAACCGGACGAAGGGTTCACTCCAAGCGCGATGCGCTTGGTCAACCTGTGCTGCGCTTGAGCTTGCTACGCCTGAGCAAAGGTATCAATCAACAGCTTCACATCTCCGCCTACTGGATACAGGATCGGGCAGGTGCAACCATGGCGAATGTACTCTTTCACTTTGGCGCGCGCCTCCTCAGGCGTACCGGAGGCGCTGATGCGGTGGATCAGCTCTTCCGGCACCAGGTGCTTGGCGCGTTGGATTTGCTCTTTGGTCGCCGGCCAGCCCAGGATGGACTGGATTTCGGCCACAACTTCTTGCGACACCCCGGAGGCTTTGGCGATGTGCGGCTGTTGCGCCAAATATTGGGTGAGCAGTTCGCGCGTGGTGTCGATCGCCCGGTCGTGATCGTAATCCACCGAGCATACCACCAATTGCGGCCGATCCAGGTCGTCTAACGAGCGGCCAGCTTTGCGTGCCCCTTTCTCCAGCAGTTCCAGCGCCCGGTCGTTATATTCCGGCGGCACGCAATAATTCAACACCACGCCGTCGGCGATTTCGCCGGTCATTTCCATCATTTGGTCGCCGGTGGCGCCAATCAAGATCGGCACGTTGCGCGGCTCCCGTCGGCCATGCACCACGTCCAGCTCGATGCCTTCCACGTGTACGAATTCGCCGTGGAAGGTGACCCGCTCCATATTCAACAGGCGGCGCATCACGATCACCGTTTCGCGCATGGCGACCAGCGGTTTGCGGCGTTCGATGCCAACATTGCGCGCCAACGGATCCCACCAGGCGCCCAGTCCACAGATGATGCGGTTTGGCGCCAGGTCGTCCAGGGTCAGGAATGTGGCGGCTAACAAGCCAATGTTGCGCGTCCAGTTGTTGATCACGCCGGAGCCTACTTTGATGCGCTCGGTCACCGCGGCGTAAGCCGCCATGGGAACGATGGCGTCTCGCACCAGGCGCGACTCTGCTTGCCACACGGCCTCGAAGCCGCGCTGCTCGGCGTACTTTACATATTCTAGACCATCGCGCAAATCATGCGCATCTTGTAGATAGAGTGCGACGCGTTCAGGCATAGTTCCTCCAGGGGTTCATCCGGTTTTATTCGTTTTCCAGAGCTTCGCTGACCAGTTCCAGATCTTCCGGCAAGTCCATATCCAACGCCAGCGAAGGCAGTTCGCAAATTTCCAGGCGCGCCCCGGCTTGCAAGGCGCGCGCACAATGCCGTTTAAACGATTCGGGCCCATATTCGTATTCGATCAAACCCGCCGGGCAAACCAGTAAAGCGTTGGTTCCCTCGCGGCGGCGATCCGGCGCAACGACAACCACCGGCGGTTTCTGGGCGCGTTCCAACATCAAGCGTACATCTTCAGGGGTGATCAGGGGTAAATCGGCCGGCACCACCAGCACGCCTCGGGTGGCATAATTCTGTGCCACGATGGTCGCTCTGGCCAGCGCCAGATTCAATTGAGGCGCGCCGTTTTCTTGCACCGTGCGCGCCCCGTATTCTCGCGCCAGAGCCAGCGCAGCCTGGTCTCGGCTAACCACCAACACATGCTCAATTTCTGGAATCGCCGTTAACGTATCCAGCGTGTGCGCCAACATGCGGCGATTCAAATCGGCGCGCTCGTCAGGCGTAAGCACCTCTGCCAGGCGAGATTTACCAGAGCGTAGAGGTTTTACAGGGACAATCGCCCACAGGGTCATCCGAGCATCTCCCTTTCTAGAAGGTTCTGAATTGCATGGACTGTTTCATCAGGTTGGCGTGGGGGCGAATCCTCTCTTCTCTTGTTAGGATGTACACGATAGTCTCAATCCGAACTCTATTACCTCCTTTGCCAGTCTCGCTCTATCCTGCGGCGTTTTCATGAGGATATCTGTCGCCAGGGTTTGCACTTGCAGCGCATGAATTTGCTCAACCAAGTTTTCATCCTCCCGATCCAACACAAATCCGGCCAATAAATCGGCGTAGTGTTTCGCTACGGCCAGCGCGCTGGGTGTAATGCCTAATTCCAGGAACATCTTCCCCGCCGGCCCCTTCACCGTTTCCCCGCAGATAATGGGAGAAACAGCCACGGCCCTGCGAGCCTGCACCGCAGGGCGGACGCCGGGGATGGCTAAAATTGGATCAATACTCACCCACGGGTTGGATGGACAAATCACGACCAGGTCTGCTTTGTTCAGCGCCTCCAACACGCCGGGCGAAGGCCGGGCGCGTTCTGCGCCCTCGAACCGAAAACCTGTCACCTGGGGCTGGCATTGGCGGCGCACAAAATATTCTTGAAACGGCAACTCTCCCTCAATAGTATACACCCAAGTCGGCGTTGCGTCATCCGTCATGGGCAGCACAGTAGGGGCGATCCCCAAGGCGCGGCAAAAATGTCGCGTCACCTGGCTGAGGTTCTGTCCCATGCGCAGTCGGCGAGTGCGCTCCAGGTGCAGCCCCAGGTCGCGATCGCCCAGGCGAAACCAGGTCGGCCCGCCCAGCGCTCCCAGGCTTTCCAGCGCCTGCCAGGTTTCATCGGCGCGCCCCCAGCCGGTCGCTGGGTTGGCTAATCCAGCCAGAGTGTAGCATACGGTGTCCAGATCCGGGCAGATGTAAAGCCCCAGATGTTCGAAATCGTCGCCAGTGTTCACGATGATGGTCAGGTTCTCCGGCGGCAATACCTGCGCCAACCCATCCGCCAGTCGGGCGCCGCCCACACCGCCTGCCAGTGCAACCACTTGCGCTGTAGCGGGTAGATGATGAGGGAGACGGGATGCTGAATTTGCCTTCATCTTTGTTCTGTTTAGTACCAAAATCGGGTGATTTCTTCGATCGGCTGCCGCGGCCGGGTGGGTGGAATTTGGGCGGGATAACCCAGCAGAATCAAAGCCTGTGGTTCCCAGGCTTCGGGCAACTCTAGTGCCTGTTGGGCTGCCGCCGGCGCAAAGAGCGGCGCACACATCCACACGCCGGCCAGGCCGACTGTATGCGCCGCCAGCAGCAAATAGCCGCCGGCTAACGCCGCGCTTTGCACGCCCATCAGATATTCAGCCTGCTGACGCTTTTCGTCCGGATACACGTCTCCTACCGAACGATCCAGGCAGAGCAGGATGACCAGAGGCGCTTGCTGAATACGCTGGCGTGAGCGCTCCACCTGGGCGGAGATTTCGGGTTCGGGCAGCCCATCTCTGGCGAGGTCGTGCCAAAAAACCTCTCCCAGCGCTTGCGCCAGGCGCGTCTTGTGCTGCAGCGCAGCGATCACAGCAAAGCGCCAGGGTTGGCGGTTATGCGCCGAGGGCGCCCAGGTCGCCGCAGCCAGGATTTGCTCGATCAGAGGGCGCGGCACCTCCTGCGGCAAAAAGCGGCGCACTGAGCGACGGCTTTCTAACCAGGCCAGCCCCGCCTGCCGATGGACGATTTCGGCGCGCATCGAAGCACCGTTGAGGAAATCTAGCACGACCTGCTTTTCCGCCGCGTTGCAGCCCAGCAGCAACTTTACTTCGACATCGCGTTTATTCAAATCCACCGTCAGCGCAACCGCGTCCAGGATCCGCTCAGCTTGCGACCCCAGCCAAACATCCACCCCTCCGCCATCAATGGCGTGGGTTCGATCCAGGTAACCATAATCCAATGGATAGATCAATTTTGGATAACGAGGGTGCGCCGAGCCGCGCGGGCGGTCAATGACAATGCGGCTTTCTGTAACCAAGCGGTCGAGATAATCCCAAAAATCCAACACGGCGTTTCAGCGAAAAAGGTCCTGTTCTTTGGGGCGCAGCAGCTCCCTTAATGAGGCTTCTCGCAATGGGTAGGGGAAGCCGCGCACGTGAACCACAGGAGTGCCCTCTGCTGCCTGACCCATCACCAGCGAAGCGGCGGCTGCCAGCTCATCCGCCACGCCGACCTGGGTGATTTGCAGGCGGAAGTCGAACAGATCCGGACAGCCGCGCAGATCGAGCAAACCCGGCAGCCCGGCAAGCCCAATCGCCACGCCCATTGTCCCCAAACGCCAGGCGCGCCCATGCGAGTCAATAATCAAGACCCCAATTCGAGCGCCGCTGGCTTCCTCCAATCGCGCCCGGATCGCCTGCGCCGAGGCGTCGGGGTTCTCCGGCAGCAACAGTGCCCAGTCATGCGTCTCATCCAAGCCTTGCACGTTGGAGTGATCCACGCCGGCGCTGGCGCACACAAAACCCAGCCGGTGTTCGACGATAATCGTCCCCGGACGTGTGCGCAGCACCTCGCGGCTCTCGCGCAGGATCATCTCCACCAGGCGCGGGTCCTTCTGTGTCCGCTGCGCCAGTTCCCTGGCGCGCGGCGAAGGTTGTATCTCTGCCAGGTTTACCAGCCTTCCCTCCGCCTTGGAGACGATTTTTTGCGCCAGGACGAGGATATCGCCGTTCAACAGCTCGATATCTGCCCGTTTCAATGCCTCTAAGATTAACTGCGCCAGGTCATCTCCAGGCTGGATGAGGGGAATTCCCGGCAATGGGGTCAGGGTGAGCGCTGTCATGAATGGTCAATACCGGTGACACGGATGCTGGCGGTCTTAACCCCGTAGTGTTGGTTGATGCTGATTAAGAGCGAAGTGATGCCCTCGACAACCAGCGCGTTATCCAGGCCGCCGGCGTAATAGGCGCGCATACCGCCTGCCTGTGCCAGGCGAATAACCTGTTCGGCGGCCTCCATATCGTCGGCGCAGACCAATACATCCGCCTCCATTGGCTGGCCCAGGTTTTTCTTCAAGGCATGGGCTGGCGTATTTTGAAACGCGGCCACCACGCGCACCCCTGCGCCTAGAATGTTCTGCGCCAGTCGGGCGGCGGATGGCGGCGCTGGCGGGCGCGGGTCGCGGAAATCCACCCGCGCCGTAGCGTCCACCAGAATCTTGCCCTGCAGTGCCTCTTTTAGACTCTCCAAAGCGGACTGATGAGCCGCTTGGACCACCGTAAGCACGCACAGGTCGGCTTGCCGCGCTGCGGCGCTGTTCTCCATGCCGCGGATGTTGTCCAGCTTCAGCTTTTCGCGCAGCTCTGCGGCGGTCGCCTGGGCTTTTTCTTCCTGACGTGACCCGATGATGATCGGATACCCCGCGCTGGCCCAGCGCATCGCCAGTCCAGGTCCCTCTTTGCCTGTGCCCCCCAGGATCGCAATGGTTGGCAATGGTTGTTCAGACATCTTTTCTCCTCGATGAACCCCTCCGAGAATCGGCTGCCTCGGAGTGGAAATGATTATTGAAACTGGCGATAATATCTTTCCCAGACGGCGGGCGCTCGTCTGCGCGCATGGGCGGCAATTTCGGCTTCATCCAGAGTTAACAACTGGCGTTCGCGCATCAGAAATTTCCCTGCTACCATGGTTGAAGTGACCATGCTCTCGTGGAAGCCGAAGATAATTTGCCAGGGCAGATTGCCCGCGGTGAGCGGAGTGTGGGGGTGATAGTCCACGAAGATCAAATCGGCGTGCGCCCCTGGCGTCAGTATGCCCAATGGTGCATCCGGGAAAAAGCGCCCCGCCAGGCGGGCGTTGTTATATATCCCCATCTTCACCACATCTGCTCCGTTCATGCGCCGCGGATCGCGGCGCATGACCTTCTGCAGCAGGTATGCGGTTTTCCACTCCTCCCACATGGTATGAGAAAACCCATCCGTGCCCAGGCAGACGTTGACCCCCAGGCGCAACAGGCTTTCCACGTCCGCCGCGCCCACTCCGTTGTTCATATTCGAACGCGGCTGATGGGTTACGTTGACGCCGCTTTCCGCCAATAGGCAGGCTTCTCGGCTGTCAATGTGAACAGCGTGCGCCACGATGGTGTTTGGCCCCAGAATGCCGTGGGCGTGCAGACGGTCTACCACCCGCTTGCCGGATTTTGCCAGGCTGTCATACTCATCCGCCTCGTGCTCGGCGACGTGGATGTGGAAGCCGACCCCCTCTGGCGCTGCCTCTCGGCAGGCGTCCAGCGTAGCTTCAGAAAGCGTCAGGCTGGCGTGCAGACCGAAGGTCGCTGCCACGCG
>DYGV01000092.1:5045-16040 GCA_020724505.1 Anaerolinea thermophila | reverse complement strand
CCGGGTGGTTGCGCTGGTTACGCCGGCTCCATCTACGGTCGCAAGTCCTTAGGAAAGATCTGGGGACTGGCTACCCTGGTTGTGATGGGAATTGGTCCTGCGCTGGGCACCTATGTTGGGTCAGCTCTGGGCGCCAGTGGAAGCTACGTTCCCTCTATTTGGTTTGCCTTGAGCGCATTCATCATTTCGACTGCCGCAGCTGCGTTCCTTCCAATTTCTGCGGAGGCGCGCCAGGTTTCTGAAAGCATCTCCGAAGCTCAGGTCAAAGCCTAAGAGTTATCGTTTCATGAACGGGGGCAGGTTCGCCTGCCCCCAAATTTTACAAACGAATGAAGGTGGATCATGGTTGAATCACTACAGGGGTTGATCTTCGATATTCAGGGATATTCTGTCCACGATGGCCCTGGCGTAAGGACGCTAATCTTTATGAAAGGTTGTCCTTTACGTTGTGAATGGTGTTCAAATCCAGAGGGGATGCATTTTTATCCAGAAATCCTCTTCAGAAACACAAAATGCACACATATTTCCAATCATTGTTCTCGCTGTATTGAAGCCTGCCCTCATGGGGCAATCCAAATCAATCCAAATTATCGCGATTCAGATGATGTTCAACTCTTGCTCGACCGCGAGATATGTCATCGTTGTAAAGAACACAAATGTCTGCAACTTTGTTATTTTGAGGGGTTACGCTTATGCGGCGAGTGGAAAACCGTAGACGAAATCATGCATGTTCTCCAGCGCAACCAGCATTATTGGGGTAGAGACGGTGGCGTTAGCTTTTCTGGTGGAGAACCCTTCTTCCAGCCGCAATTTTTACACGCGGTTCTGGAAGCGTGCCATGAGCGCAAGATGCACAAAGCAGTTGAAACGACGGCTTATGTGAATCCAAAAACATTTCTTGAGATTATGCCCTTCTTCGATTTCGCTTTTATTGACATCAAGCACATGGACTCCAGCTTACATAAAGAAAAAACCGGCGTGCCGAATGATTTGATTTTGGAAAATATCAAAGCGCTGCACGTTTCAAATTACTCCGGCCGCCTGGTTATTCGGATGCCAGTAATCGAAGGATTCAACGACAACGATGAAAATATAGAAGCTCTGGCAGAGTTTATGAAAAATGTGGGGCTTTACGAGATCAATATCTTGCCTTTTCACCGATTGGGCGCATCCAAGTGGACCCAATTGGGTAAAACCTACTGCTACGAATCGAAGTCCAGCACAGCGGAAGAAAAACTCTATCACATCCAAGATATCTTTCTAAGCAAACGAATCGCTTGCTATACTGGATCGGATACCCCCTTTTAAAATAACCCCCAACAAATCAATTTTGAATTAAATAAGCGCCCCTCTCCCTGCCACGAGGAGAGGGGCGCACTCCGGGGTGGAGGCTTCACTGGAGAGAAGAAGCCTTTAATTCTTGGAGAAGCGGTAGGCGGCGTCGGTAAGCGCCTGCGCAACCGCAACGCCGCGTCGGTTGATCACCAGGCTGTCGCCCGCTTGCAGCACATAATCCTCTGGATCGCCCTCTATGGTCACCCAAAGCACACCTTTCGTGACTTCAATGCGTTGACCAAACGGCGACGCCAGACGCAGAACTTGCTGTGGATGCAGGCGATATTCTCCTGCATCACTCTGCTGATCGGAATAGGGATTCACCCATGTTATCTTCGACTCGTTATAACGGACTGCCATTTCACACCTCCAAAAGAACGTTTCTCATCGAGAAACCAATACGCCCGTTCGATTATTCACCTGATCCTATTTTAGACTCATTTCGAGGAAAATAACAGATTTAGCAATTGACAATTGTATCCAGTACAGTTTATAATTGGCGCTATCTGTACTGCTCAAAGAACGCGCCAACTGTTCGCCTCACACGGCCATAGATGTTCAAAGGAGAGGTTATATGGCTGTCATCTCTTCATCAACAAAAGAATTTCTTTATGAAGAAGTTGCCAACGAACTGGCCCGGCTGATCGCCGCCGGCACTTACCGCCCCGGAGACCGATTACCCTCGGTACGCCAGCTCAGCCTGCAGCGCAAGATCAGCGTAAGTACGGTACTGCAAGCCTACATGTTGCTGGAAGAACGCGGTTTGATCGAGGCGCGCCCGCAGTCAGGCTATTATGTGCGCTTGCACCCCACTGCCGCGCCACCCGAACCAGAGATCTCCTCGCCAGAGCCAGATGCATCCCAGGTGGGTCTGCGCGAGCTGATCATGCGCGTCCTGCGCGACACTGAAAACCCAAACCTAGTGCAGCTTGGCACGGCACTGCCCAATCGCGACCTACTGCCCACCAAAAAGCTCAATCGCATCGTGGCGACGCTGGCGCGCGAAAAAGAAGAGCAAAGCAACGGTTATTTTTTCCCACCGGGGTATGAACCCTTACGGGTGGAGGTGGCGCAACGGGCAGTAGTAGCCGGGTGCAGCCTCTCGCCCTCAGATATTGTCATCACGGCTGGCTGCTCAGAGGCGATGGAGTTATGCCTGCGCGCTGTCTGCCGCGCCGGCGATATTGTGGCTCTTGAATCGCCCACTTATTTTGGCATCCTGCAAAGCATCGAAGCGCTGGGGTTGAAGGCGCTGGAGATCCCTACCCATCCACGCGATGGCATCAGCCTGGAGGCGTTGCGATTTGCCATTGAACAGCATCCAGTGCGCGCCTGCCTGGTAGTATCCAATTTCAACAACCCCTTGGGAAGCTGTATGCCAGAAGAAAACAAACGCGAGTTGGTGGAGCTTTTAGCGCGCTATGAAATCCCTTTGATCGAGGATGACATCTCCGGCGAGATCTACTTCTCCGAGCAACGCCCATTGGTTGCCAAAGCCTTCGACCGCAAAGGGTTGGTGTTGCTATGTTCGTCTTTCTCGAAGGATGTATGTCCCGGTTACCGCGTGGGTTGGACTGCGCCAGGGCGCTTCCGTGCTACGGTGGAATGGCTAAAGTTCGCCTCCAGCGGAGTGACCGCTTCCCTGCCGCAGATGGCTGTGGCCGAGTTCATCGCCAGCGGCGGCTACGATCGCCATCTGCGCCGCCTACGCCGCGAATACGCCCAAAACGTGGCCTGGATGACACAGGCTGTGATGCGCTACTTCCCGCCTGGGACGCGCGTTACCCGCCCGGCAGGTGGGTTTGTACTTTGGGTGCAATTGCCAGAGCAGGTGGACTCACTCGAACTGTACCGCCAGGCGCTCAAAGCTGGCGTGACGCTAGCACCAGGCTACATCTTCTCCGCCAAACAACAATACCGCAACTTTATCCGCCTGAACGCCGCGGTGTGGACGCGCGAAGTGGAGCGCGCCATCGCTCGGCTGGGCGAACTGGCGCGCCCAAAATAGAAAAACATAAACCGCGAAACTTCTAACACCACCCGGATACAAAGGGCAATGAACGGAGGCGCTTATGCCACCCATGATGACCAACATTTACCATTGGTTCGACCGCCTGGATCGGCGCATCACCGGCTGGATGGCGCGCAACGGCGTGACGCTGCTGAGGATCAGCCTGGGGATTGTCTATACTTGGTTCGGCGTGTTGAAATTCTTTCCAGGTCTAAGCCCGGCGGCGGATTTAGCCACACGCACCATCGAGAAACTCACCTTTGGCGTCATTCCTGCAGATGCCGCTCTACTTCTGTTGGCTGCTTGGGAGACACTGATCGGCCTGGGGCTGCTTTCGGGCGTCTGGCTGCGGGCGACGCTTTTCCTGCTTTTCACTCAGATGGTGGGTACACTGACGCCCGTGTTTTTCTTCCCCAACGAAGTGTTCAACACCATTCCCTACGCCCCCACCCTGGAGGGGCAATACATCATCAAGAACCTGGTAATTATCAGCGCAGCGATTGTCATTGGTGCCACAGCGCGCGGCGGGAGAATGATAAGCGAATAGCTGTTTATCGGCAATGGTATTTCCATGCTATGGCGTTGAGCCACGAGCAGACGGGGCCGGTGCAATAAAAACACAGTATAATTTCTTCAGCGCACTTTATAATTCTCGCCTCGCTGGAGGCCGCGAAATGCCATTCGATCTTCTCCTTTCTCCGTTGGCTTTTGTGGAACACATGTTGGAGAGCATTCCGCATCGGCAGGTCATGGAGGAATACGTCTCCTGGTGGGAGCAGGAGGGAAAAGCCATCTCACGGGCAGTAGATCAGTCAGGCACACCCTGGCTGCGTATGTTCGACCGCTTTGGTCAGCGGATAGACGAAATCCTTTTTCCTCCCGAATACTGGTGTATGCTCAAAAAGGGCTATCAAGCTGGCGTTGTCTGGCGCGCCTTCGAGGAAAACTCCCTTCTGCCTGCTTATCTGCTGGGCTACCTTACAGCCTTCTACGATACCGGGCTGTATTGCCCATATATCGTCTCGCTTTCTACGGCTGCGCCGTTGGATAAGTACGGCGATGAGGCGTTGAAAGCGCGCTTTCTGCCCATGCTTTTGCGCAAAGATGAGAGCGTCTGGCAGGGTGCCACCTGGATGACGGAAGCCGGCGGCGGTTCAGATCTGGGCGCGTATGTTGAGACCATTGCCCGGCCAAACGGCGATCACTGGTTGCTGACAGGCGAAAAATACTTTGCCAGCAATGCCGGCGCAGACTTAGCGGTGGTGGCCGCCCGCCTGCAAGGCGCTCCACAGAACGTGCGCGGTCTGGGGCTGTTCTTGTTGCCCAAACGCCGCGACGATGGTGGGCTGAATTACCACATTCGTCGCATCAAAGACAAGATCGGCACACGCTCCGTCCCGACCGGCGAAGTGGAGCTGAAAGATAGCCAGGCTTATCTGCTGGGCCGGCCGGAGTGGGGTATCTATCTGATCCTGGAAGTCCTCAATCTGTCACGGGTCGCTAACAGCATCGGCAGCGTAGCCTTAGCGCAACGCGCCCTGGCAGAGGCGCTGACCTTCGCGCAAAGACGGGTTGCTTTTGGTAAAGCTATCCTGGAACACCCGTTGCTCAAACGCCAGTTCGAACAGCGGTTAGACGAACTCCAACGAGCCTTTGCCTTGGCCTGGGAAGCGTTGGTTCTGCTCAACCAGGTCTGGCGCGAGACGCCGCGGTACTCGGATAACTATCATCTATTCAGGCTGGTCGCCCACCTGGCAAAATACTGGACAGCCGAATTGGCCGTGCAAAACGCCAAGTGGAATATGGAAGTGCACGGCGGCATGGGCGTGCTGGCTGAGCTTGACGCCGAACGCTGGTTGCGCGAGGCTATGATTCTGCCCATCTGGGAAGGCACACCGCATCGCCAGATTTTGGACGGGCTGGAGGTGATGGAACGTAAAGGAGCCCACCGCTTACTTTTCCAACGCCTGGCGGCGAATGCTCACCCTCAAGAGCTTGAGGAGATCGCATCCAAAGTAGAAGCGCATCTCGCTCTGTCGCAAGAGCGTAAGGAAGCCGAAGCCGAAGAGATCTTCCGCGAATTGGCGCTCTTCACCAGTAAGACCCTCTCCAATCGAAGATGATCACAAAACCCACGTGTGTGTTAGTGGTTCTCTCGGTAAATTCGGAGTATTTCGCTCTCACATCTTTCCCTCTCCCAAAGTTGGGAGAGGGAAAGGAGCAGGGGTTGGGGTGAGGGACAATTCAAAGAGATAGTGAAAACACCAGTTAGCTGAGCAGTTATTTAAAACATAACCTCGGCTACCCTAACCATTCAAAAAGCTGGCTCAATTGCCTTTCACGTTAGCCGAGATGCTCTCGCTCTCTCTTTTCACGCCCGAAGGAGCAATGATCTGCTGATAGAATAGCCCGATGTGCATTCTAAACCCCCAATTCGCCCCGGTCATCACCCGGGCGCCGGCGGGAAGTTTGTCGGGTATGCTATCTATGGTGGCAATAGCCCGGCCGTTAACGATGCGATAAATCCGACGATCCTCCCCCACCCGATAGAGATGACCGTCTTCTTTGCTGATGCATTCCGCTCCGATTTGCTGGTTAGATGGCAAGCGCCGGAAATGCCAATAAACATCATCTGGAGGACGAATGGGTTCAGCCATAGCGACCGTACGGCCACATTATACATTAAACAAAAATGTTCGGAAACTACCTTTCTCACCCATCCCCCTAGCTTAGAGTTTGCCCTCCCCATCTGTGGTGGGTATTCACTCCTTCCAACCCGCCACAGATGGGCAGTTAAAGGCTTGGTTTCGACCAACAGGCCCAACTCCAGGAATTAAGGGTGTTGACGTTTTACCCCGCTCACCTCTCCTGATATGATCTTGCTGATGTCTAAAACAAGGTCCCCAGTCCTAACAAACCGAAGAGCCAGGTCAGCACTGCAATCGCCAACGCGGCGATCAACGCGCCGGTAAATCCGCTTACTCTCAATCCCCTCAAAAAGCGATCGCTGATCATCAACACGATCGCCGCGATCACCAGATTCAGGATGGCACCGATCAAACCACCGGCGATAACGCCGAGCGCCCCCAAAAGCGCTGTGGCTGCCCAAGAGAGCAGAGCAATCACCAAAGCAGCAATGACGGCGTCCCCAAAACTCTTCACCGACAATCCTAAATTCAGGCGACCTACAATCCAGATCACAACTGCCGAGATCAACAACGAAACCAGAAAACTGATCAACGCGCCCATAAAAACCCTCCTTATATCTCAGAACAAATTGATTGTCTCTTCAAGAAGGCAAAAAAGCGCTATACGCCTATGCAAATTAGAACACCACTGATAACGATTCGAGGCGATTTCTCGAAAATGAAGGGATTCTCTCATGAGGAGACACAAACAATTAAAAAGTTACTCAACGGCATAGCAACATTATCGGAAGACGAGTATAATAAGGCTCAACACTACCGATGAAGTAAGTAAGGGGAACGACGCGACGATATGCGGGTGTCGCCAAGCGGTAAGGCAGTAGCTTCCCAAGCTACCATTCGTGGGTTCGAATCCCATCACCCGCTCTGCAGGCTGCTTTTATGGGGCAGCCTTATGTTTTACAGAAGCCAAAGTCCCCTCAATCGCACAGAAATATACAAATGCTTGCGAGACTGTAAGCATTTTTTTGCATTTCTACACTTCCATTTGTGTTAAAATGACCTTAAGTATGTCCGAAACAGACAACCGCTCCAACAACATCGCCATTTTATACGTCGAAGACAACGCCGATAACCGTCTGCTGGTGCGGCGAATTCTGTCAGCGGAGGGCTTTTGCCTGCTGGAAGCCAGCGGCGCGCAGCAGGCGCTGGCTCTGCTGGAAAACCAAACACCAAATTTGATCTTGATGGACATTAACATGCCGGATATAGACGGCTACACGCTGACCGCCCGGCTGAAAGCAATGCCAAAGCTCAAGAACGTCCCCATTGTGGCCGTGACGGCCAATGCGCTGCGCGGCGACCGTGAACGCAGTCTGGAAGCAGGCTGCGATGGATATATTGAAAAGCCTTTTGATCTGGATACCCTGGTACAACAAGTGCGACATTTTCTTAATCACCGACCGATAACCGAATCGCAATAGGAATGCTGTAGAGACCTTGTTTGAGGGATGAACCAATTGTTGAGCGACGAACGAAGCATCTCACCCAGCGGCGAAAAAGGCGCTACGGTCCTGGTCGTGGAAGACAACGTATCCAATTTCGTCCTGATCGCTCGTCTCTTGGGTTATATGGGAATCCATTGCGAGTGGAAGACCTCTGGTTATGAGGTAGTGGAATACGCCGATGCCTTACCGCGTTTGGATTTGATCTTGATGGACATCCGCCTGCCTTACGAAGACGGCTTCGATGCGCTGCAAAAAATTCGCGCTTCGCCCAGTTTGAAAAACACCCGCGTGGTGGCTGTCACTGCTGAAGCCAGCCAGGAACAAATGCGCAAAGCCCGCGAGGCCAGTTTTGACGGCTTTATTGGTAAACCCATCAACCCAGACCACTTCCCTGACCAGATCCGCCGTATCCTGGCCGGCGAGCCCGTCTGGGAGTTGAGTTAAATGAAAATAAAATCGGCTGTCAAAACTGTCAGGTATCCCTCACAATATCCCACTGGGGATGGATAATCCATAAAATTTGATCGAATGGGTCTGGTGCTGCAATGGTGCCGTGCCAGATCGGGAGAGAGCGCGAATGTCGCCAGCCTCCGATTCTTCGAACAGCAACGCCGTTGGGAATTTGGCAAGCAGAGTCTTTTGGGTCTTCTATTTGATCTCTCTCCTGCCAATACTGATCCTCGCCGGCTATTGGCTGCTCTACGGCGGCAAACTGTTCTACCAATTGCCCCTCTATTTGCAGCAACGGTTAGTGATCGCCGCACTGGGGGTCGCTTTACTGGCAGGTTTTTTAGTTTGGTTAGCCTCCCGGCGCTTTATCCGCCAGCTTTCTACTCTGGCTGAAACCATGGAACGCTTTTTAGGCGGCGAGCGACATCTGCGCGCCGCAACCAGCGCCTTAGACGAGACCGCTCAGCTCACCGAGCTGTTCAACCGCATGGCTGACGAATTGAGCGAATTTTACAATCTGGCAAAAGTTCGCGAGAGCGAAGATAGCGGCGCCCGTCCCCAGGCAGCGGCGTTGATGGTGCAAATGGCACACTCCGCCGACAAACTGGATAGCCTGCTTAAGAGCGGGCTAGAGATCTTTCTACGCCATTTTGCGTGCAGTTTTGGCGCCCTCTACTTATTGGAAGGCAAAGAACTGGCCGGAAAGTCTTACGCCGTCCTGGCGCAAACAGCCGGCTCTTTGGACGGCGAAGCGCAGGCTTTAGCCAAACGCTTCGAAGAAGTGCGCATCAGCCTGGACTTGACCCCTACTATGGATTGGATGGTCGGGCGCAGTCTGGCTACCCGACGTCCACAAGTGGGGGCAGCCAGCTTTGAGGGCAGCCTGTACGAGGCGGCGCTGCCTCTGATTTTGCCAACGCCTGGTGAGCCGCGTTTGCTGGGAGCCATAGACCTGCTCTCCGCCAGCCGGGTGAAAGACTCGCGCCTGGGGCCATTCTCTGTGCGGGCAGTGGCTGAAATGCAAGCCGCCGCCAACGTATTGGCTCTGGCCATAGCCGCCTTCCAACCATCACTCACACGCTCTGAAACCACAGAAGATACCCCCTCCCCCGCAGTGGCTCCCATCCCCAGCCGACCACGTCCGGCTTCGCTGACCATGGATGAGCGGACGCTTTATCAGGCCAGTCGGCAGATCCTGCTGGCGCGCAACAGCGATCAGGTGCTGGAAGCGCTGCGCCAGGCGGTGCGCACCGCCCCATACGCCTCCGCAGCGTTGCTGCGCCCCCTGGATGCAGATCTCGACAGCGCGCTGCCGGTGATTGTCTGCCGCGCCTTGCGCGCCGCGCCGCCAGGGATGAATGAACCACCGCTCACTTTACGCGGTCCACGTCTACGAGAGGCGGAAAATCATTTTCGCGCCAATCAGGGTGCGCCTTTGCTGCTGTACGATCTCGACATGAACAGCGAAGAGGAGACCGTTGCGCCTGGTGCGCCGCCGGAGTTGACCGCCATCGCCCGTCGCCTGGGTTGCCGCTCGGCGGCTTACATCCCGGCTATGCGCGAGGATCATCTGTCGGCGCTGTTGCTGGTAGGCGCTTCGCCCGAATTGCCCGCCCCGCTTTTCCGTGCAGAGATGCTGGAGCCATTCGCCAACCTGATCAACCTGGCGGCGGAGGCGCTGGAGCGCATCCACAATGAACAGCTCATCCAGCGCAAGCTATCCGAGATGGAAACCCTGGGACGCTTTAGCCAGGCAATCGCCAAAGAGACCGAACTGAGCGTACTTTTGCCCACATTGCATCGGCAAGTGGAAAATGTGCTGGGGGCGCTGAGTTCATTCGCAGTTGGCCTCTACGAGCCAGAAAGCAACACAGTGCGCATCCCATACATGGTGGAAGAAGGCCGTCAATTGAACATTCCGCCCTTCCCCCTCGGCGAGGGCTTATCTTCAATCGTGATCCATAGCGGGAAGCCATTACTCTTAGCGACTGCCCAAGAAGTGAATGAATATAGTCGCCTGCACGGCGCGCGGCAGGTGGGCGAGCCGGCTAAATCCTGGTTGGGTGCGCCGATGGTGTACAGCGGGCAGGTGATCGGTCTGATCATTGTGCAAGACGTGCAACGCGAACGGCGTTTCACCCAAGAAGACGCCCATTTGCTGAACACCCTGGCAGCGCAAGTGGCTGCGGTGGTGCATAACGCCCGCCTGCTGGAGCATTCCAAGCGCCAGGCGCATCAGGAGCGGCTGGCAGCGGAAATTTCGGACCGCATCCGCCGCTCCGTAGATATGCAGACTATTCTCAAGACTACCGCCGATGAGCTGGCTCGCGCCCTGGGCGCTCGTCGCGCCTCCATCCGCATTGGCCTTTCGGGAACGGAAACAGGTGAACGTCATTCGGGCAATGGCGGAGCAGCGAAGTCATCCAGGATTGACGCATCGCCGGATAAAGGCAGCGCAGAAGAAGGAGAGAAAGCAGCATGAGACTCTCCATTTTTTCGATGAATCCCCCCGCCAGCAAATACGCGTCGCAAAAACCGGATAAATCGCCATCTGAAGGACAGATTGGGGCGAAGACGGATAGCCTTACGAAGATGCGCGTTTATGTGCTGAACCGCCTGTATATTGTCGCCTGCGTACTCGGCGTTCTGGCATATCTGACAAACTTTGTATTCCAGCCAACAGGCGCAAACAGGCTGGTTTTGGTTGGCTACGCCTTTATTTTAGCCCTGATTGTCATTGCTGCATTGGCGCGTAAGCTCCCGTTGGCAGCGCGAACGGCGGTGCTTCTGCTATCGCTGTTTGCGGTTGGTTTGGGCGATCTGCTCACCGACGGATTGTATGGCGGCGGGCGAGTTTATTTGCTGGCGCTGCCTTTCCTGGCTGCCCTGTTGAGCGGGCGCAGTGGACGAATAGGCGCGCTCATCTTGAGCCTGCTCACCCTGACTTTCGTAGGCGCAGCAATGCTGTTAGGCTGGTGGCCGGCGCCTCAACTGCGGATTGGAACCGGCAACGACAGCCTGTATTCCTGGCTATCAGCGTTGATTA
>DYGV01000092.1:0-5035 GCA_020724505.1 Anaerolinea thermophila | reverse complement strand
GGCGTCATACGGCCTGTTGTTGGAAGGGCTAAACCGCAATCTGGAACAACAAAAGTCGCTCATCAAGACGCTGGACAATGAACGGCAAAGCCTGGAACAGAAGCTAGAGGCGCGCACGCACGACCTGGAACGGCGCGTCCTCCAAATTCACACTGCCGCCGAGATCACGCGGGCGATCAGCCGTGTGTTGGATATCAACGTACTATTGCCGCAAGTCTGCGAACTGGTGCGAGAACGTTTCAACTTGTATTACGTGGGCATTTTTTTAATCGAACCCGGGCGCGCTGGTGATGAAGCGCAAAACTACGCAGTGTTGAAAGCCGGCACCGGGGAAGCCGGACAGGCCATGTTGGCTGCTGGCCACCGATTGGCGGTGGGCGGCGATTCGATGATCGGCTGGGCAACCGCCCACAATCAACCGCGCATCGCTTTGGATGTAGGCGCTGAAGCGAGGCGCTTCGATAATCCACATCTGCCCCTCACCCGCTCGGAGTTGGCGCTGCCCATTTCGGCCAGCACAGCCGGACAAAGCGGCGAAGGGCGCGTCCTGGGCGCGATGACCATTCAATCCACGCAAGAATCAGCCTTCGACGCGGACGACATCACCGTGCTGCAAGGCATTGCCGATGGCCTGGCCAGCGCCATCGAGAACGCCCGTTTGTTCTCAGCCATGCAAGAAAGTCTGAATGAAGTGCGCAGTCTGCATCGGCAATATCTCGAAAGCGCCTGGGGACGATTGACCCATGCCGCAGAACTGAGCTACACCTTCGAAAGCAGTGCTCCAGCAGCCGCGGCGGGAGATGCCAGCGCAGAGATCGAAGACTCGTCGAAACTAGAGCTGGAAGCGCCCTTGCGACTGCGCGATCAGGTGATTGGCAGTTTAACCCTAGAACGCGATCCGTCGGCAGGCACCGCCTGGAGCGATGAAGAACTGGCGTTGATCGAAACGATTGCCAATCAGGCTGCTTTAGCGTTGGAAAACGCCCGCCTGTTGCAAGAGACACGACGCATGGCGGAAGCCGAACGCACCGCTGCTGCCATCGCCGGCAAATTGTGGACGACCAGCGATGTGGACGCAATCTTGCGCACCGCCCTGCGCGAATTAAGCGCCGCGCTTAACGCTCAAGAGGGCGTGATCGAATTGCGGATCGGCGACAGGCAACCAGCTGCGGCCGAGGCTACCGCTGCTGGCTCACGCCACGAGGAGGCGCCCAATGCCTGAGCTGACTCTCACCCTTTCAACCCTGGCATGGATCATCGCCCTGACGCAGGCAATCATCAGCCTGTATGTGCTGTATTTGAACCCGCGTTATAGCGCCTATCGCTATGTCGGCCTCAGCCTGCTTTTGGTCGCCCTGAACACTTTCGCCCTGGGCGCACTGATCGGCGCAAAAGATGCCGACGCCGCACGCTGGCCAACGATTGTCCTCTCAGCCACCTCTCCGCTGATTACGGTTGCCTTACTGCAAGCCTCGATAGCTCTGCTCAAACCAGGCTGGCTGCACCGTCCGGCAGGGCGGCGAGGTCTGTTGCTGGCGCGACTAATCAGCCTCTTGCCGCTGATTTTAACTGTTATAGACGTATATTTCGGGCGGCGACTGTGGTATACGCCGTTGAACGCCGCAGTTTATCGAGGTGGGTACGTCGCGGCATGGTCTTACACGGCTGGGCAATTTAGCCTCATCGTTAACGCCTTGTGTTATGGGCTGGTCGGCGGCGGTCTGCTGATCTTTTTGCTATACCTCACCACGTTGAGCCGGGGAGAAAGCCGCTCGACCCGCTGGATGGCCGGATTGATGCTGCTGGCAAATTTGCTGGCACTATTTTCGAATCTCTTATCGCTGCGCCCCTGGGTCAGCCTGGCCTTTGCTCTGGTCGCCAGCATTGGATATTTGACCGCGTACTCGTTGGCGGCTTTTCGCCAATCCCAGGTCGAACAACGCCCTGGCGGCAGCCTGCAGCAACGCATTACTATCCTGGCGCTGCTCATCGCCTTGCCGCTGCTCGCCGCCATGGGTCTATTGCTGACCAATCAGGCGCGGCTGGAATTGGAAAAGAACGCCGCGCAATCCCTGGCAGCGATTAGCCAGAACGTCACCGACGCTGGCGAGGTTTGGCTCACCTATTCAAACCGAGCGTTGCGCACCCTGGTGACCAACAATGACATCATTTCCATGGATCCCGAATTGCAAACGCCGGTATTGCGCGCCCTGGTTTCCACTTACCCGGATATGTATCTGGCCAGCACTACCGATTTGCAGGGCAGAAACGTCGCTCGCAGCGACGGACGCCCGTTATTGAATTACAGCGATCGGAAATGGTTTCAAGAAGTCATCAACGGGCTGCCGGTCAGCACGCAAATCTCGCTGCAGCGCGCCAGCGGAGAACCCACCTTGACTGTGGCCATGCCCATTCGCAGCCGGGCGGGGCAAATTATTGGCGTGGGCATGTACGCCGCAGAACTGACCCAGATAAATCGTCTGGTGACTCAGCAGCAGGCCATATCCGGTGCAACAATCTTCATTGTCAATGAACGCAACCAACTGCTAGCTACCTCATCGCCGCTGGATGTTATCATGGGTGACATGTCCAAATATCCGCCAGTGCAGGCGTTGCGAGGTGGAACAATCGGCGCTTATCGTTTCACAGACATCACCGGAGCGCGCTGGATCGCCCATACGAACCTGCTCTCGAACAACTGGGGGGTGATCGTTCAAGAGCGTGAGGCTGAACTTTTCGCCCCCATTCGCAACTTCCAGCGCCTATCGCTGGCAGTGCTGGCTTTCGGCGCATTGACCCTGCTATCGCTCACCTGGTCCACCATTCGCCAGGCGCTGCAGCCAGTGCGCAGCCTGACAGAGACGGTCGCCGCCATCACCGCCGGAGACTTGACCCGCGTGGCGCCAGTGTACGGGCAAGACGAACTGAGTTTGCTGGCGCGATCGTTCAACGCTATGACAGCTCAACTGCGCGAGCTGATCGGCAACCTGGAAGCGCGCGTGAGCGAACGTACCCAGGACCTGGAACGACGCGCTTTGCAACTCCAGGTGACCGCAGAAGTAGCGCGCGAAGCGGCTGCCATTCACGATCCGAACCAGCTCTTGCAAGACGTCACCCGTCTGATCTCTGAGCGTTTTGGGTTTTATCATGTAGGCGTCTTCCTGGTGGAGCAAATAGGGCAAGGCAGTGACCAGCCTGCCTATGCAGTGTTGCGAGCGGCAAACTCAAAGGGTGGGCAACGCATGTTGGCGCGCGGTCACCGTTTGAGAGTGGGCAAGGAGGGCATTGTTGGTTACGCCGCAGCCACCGGCGCGCCGCGCATCGCTCTGGATGTAGGTAAAGACGCGGTCTATTTCAACAACCCGGATCTACCCATGACACGCTCCGAGCTTGCTTTGCCGCTAAAGGTTAAGGAGCGCGTGATTGGCGTCCTGGATGTGCAGTCTCATGATCCTGCTGCGTTCACCCCAGGCGACCTGGAAACGTTGCAAATTTTGGCTGACCAACTGGCAATCGCCATCGAAAACGCCCGCTTGCTGGCCGAAAGTCAACAATCGCTGCGTGAGTTGGAAAGCTTATACGGGCGGCAAATCCAACAGGGCTGGCAAAAGCGGCTGCATAACCAACCGCTCATTTATGCGCTGGATTCTCAGGGTTTACGAGTGAGCGCGGGAGACGAATTAGCTCGTGAGATGCTCTCCACGCAGCATGAAAAAAGCCAGGCGAACGAGATCGAAATCCCCATTGAGTTGCGCGGCGTTCGCCTGGGCGCCCTCCGTTTGCGACGTAGAGCCGAGGACGAACCCTGGTCGCCACATGAGATCGAGACAGCAAGGGAAACTGTGGCGCAGATGGCACAGGCGTTGGAAAACGCCCGCCTGCTGGAAGAGATTCAAAACCATGCCAAACAAGAAGAATTGATTAACCAAATCGTCGCCCGTGTACAGAGCGCCCTGAGCTTGGATGGCGTGATGCAAACCACCGTTCAAGAGATTATGCGGGCGATCAACGCGGCGCGGGTACAAATCCGTTTGGGCGGCAACGGCAGCACCACAAGCAACGCCCGTGAGGACGGTAATGGCAGCGACCAGATCAGCACCGCACGCGATGGGGAAGGAGGGGAAGCGTGATGCGAAAGAGAAGATCGCTGCGACTTTCCCTGACGCAGCGCATTAGCATTTTCATGATCTTGATGGCAATGTTAACCCTGACGGCGGCAGGCAGCGGTTTATGGTTTTCAAACATCGCCAACCGCAACATTCAACTGCTGCGTCAAAGCGCCAACCAGGCTGCACTGATCGCCGACGTAGAGCATGCCTGGCTAGGCGTAGTCAATTCCCTCAACGCCCTTACTCTGACGCGGCCATCGCCGGAAGCCAAACAAGAATTGGAGATTCGTCTGCGAGCGCTAGAATCTCGCCTCTCGGTGCTGAGCGTTCAAACTTTAGGGGTTACACCAGAGAAAATCGCCGAGAACCGTCAGATTTCTGCTGAATTGCGTCAGACTTTCGCTGAGTTGCAGGATCTGAGCGATGAAATCTACGCCCTGGTGGAGCAAGGTCGTTGGGGAACAGCGTTACAACGGCGCACCAGCGGGCTGACAGGAATACAGACTAGACTGGAAGATCAACTCAATCGCATCCGCGCCAACCTGCAGAGCGACTTGGAAATGCGCAACCTGCAAACACAGCGTGCGCAAAACGCTGCTCGCTTGCTCTCTGGTCTCTCGGTCGCGGCAGCCTTTATCCTGGCGTTGGGCATGGGTTGGCTGGGTCAACGCGTGATCAGCCGCCCGATGGGCGAGCTGGCGCGTCAACTGGAACGTATTACGCAAGGCGATTTCAGCCCACTTACGCCCATGTTGCGCGGCGATGAAATCGGCGATCTTTCTCGCTCAATCGCCCGCATGACCGACCTGCTGCGAGAAAGTCGCCAGGAGCTTGAAAACCGCGTGCAGGAGCGCACCCAGGCACTGGAGCAACGCACAACCCAGATGCAGGTTGCCGCGCAGGTAGCGCGAGACATTGCTGCGGCG
>DYGV01000091.1:10244-16056 GCA_020724505.1 Anaerolinea thermophila | reverse complement strand
AATCGAGGTTTACCCGTAAATAGACAGACGATCGGGCGGCATAGGCATTTGTACTTTTCAAGCGATGGAGCTTGTTTTCAATCCAAATCTTTGGTATGCTAAATTTGTTATTGGGAATTGAGGAACTCATGTCTCCGAAAATTCACGTCGCCATCTTGGACGATCATCAAAGCATCATTGACGGCTATCTTTTTCGGTTAAGTCGGTCGCCCGAAATCGAGGTCGTTGCCACTTCGTTTTTCGCCTCCGACTTAGAACGAATGCTAAAAGATCATCTGGTAGATGTGCTGATCCTTGACATTCAAGTTCCCACTTCCCCCGAAAACCTCAACCCCTATCCGATCTTGCACGTTATCCCCCATTTGTTGCAAAAATACCCCCGGCTGAATGTGCTGGTGATTTCGGTTCACAATCAAGCCGCCATCATAAAAAACGTTATGGACGCTGGCGCTTCGGGCTATATCCTGAAAGACGACTATGCTGCCATCCAACAACTGGGAAGCATAATCCTTTCGATTGCCTCTGGCGGCATCTATCTCAGTCAACAGGCTTACACACAACTGGCAAAGAAGCTGCCCGAAGAAAATTCTCTCACTCCCCGCCAGTTAGAAGTTCTCTCGCTGTGCGTCTCATATCCAGATGCTACCACAGCCGAGCTTGCCAACCGGCTGGGAATCGCAAATTCCACCCTGCGCAACTTACTATCAGAAGCCTATATCCGGTTGAACGTTCGCAACCGAGCCGCGGCAATTGCAAAAGCGAGACAACTGGGGATTATCACGCCGCCACAACCACAGATTGAGGTTTAGTCATCTGCCGCAGGCGTTTTCAGCATCACCTCTGGTTGTTCGAGGCCAATTGCCTTAAACATTTTCAGGATGTGGCGGATGACATCCGCTATCAAATTCTCCAGCCCTGTTCGATGACAAAAATCAGCTAAGTTAATCACCTCTTGGGCGAGCTTTTCATATGCACGAGATTCCAGTAAGCCTCTTCGCTGGTTGGGTTTCGGATATCCAACTCTTGGCCCCATGCCGTGGTCAAGACCATGTGATTCATTTCGCGTATTGTGGCAAGTTTTAAGTACTGGCTTTTGGGGAACAAACAACCTTTTATAGAATTCTTGCATGGTGAACATCGTCTCTCTCCTTTTCTGAACCAATCGCATGGATAAAATGTCCAAAAAATAGATGGACAACACAAGCATTAAGCTATAATTAGATTCCTCCTTTCGCTGTTTATTCTTTCCACCCTCTACACAATCCATCACGAACAGGGAAAGCGGCACAATGAATCCTCGAACACGCATCTGGTTGTTGGCTGAACATTCGGTCACAATCTTTGTATTGATCTTCCTGGTTGTTTTCACCTATGCCAGGTTCTTTGGAATCCCCTACATGGGTTTTACCTTCAACCCCTCCGACGGAGAGGTCATCCAGGTGTTTGGCGATCCTTCGCCGGAGAATTCTTTACAGCCAGGCGATCAACTACTCAAAGTCGGCTCGACTTCATGGGGAGAATATGGGGGGAATGCGCGTCGCTCCTTTGTTGAAGGCCTCAAAGCGGGTCAGGTGATCGAAATACAAGTCTTGCGGGATGGCCAGTCGCTCACAATACCCTGGAAGCTGCCCGGCCCCAATCCAAATGAATTTCAGGACCGTTTGATCAACGTTTGGGCGCTGGCTTACATTTTTTGGCTGGCCGGCGCTGCCACCTCGCTGTTGGTCCGCCCTAAAGACGAGCGTTGGGTTATGCTGGTCGCCATCAACTACCTGACCGCCGCCTGGCTCATTACCGGCAGCATCTCTGCCTGGCATGTCTGGGAGAGCGCCATTCTCTTCCGGGTTGTATTCTGGTTCTCTATACCTGTCTATTTACATCTGCACTGGGTGTTCCCCCGTTCGTTGGGAAAAATCCCAATTCCCCTAATTGTGAGCGGTTACCTTGTCGCGTTCGGTTTGGCTCTCCTGGAATTTTTTCAGGTGTTGCCGCGCAACGCTTATCACTATGGTCTGATCTTCGCGGTTCTGGGCGTTATTGTCTTGCTCGCGCTTCGTCTCATCAAACGGCCTGAGCAACGCAGATGGGTATGGCCGCTCATTGTGGCGCCTATAACGGCGCTATTGCCGGCTGTAACGCTGAGCATTGTCAGCGTCCTGGCGAATTACCCCAACTATTTCGGCAGCGCTTTACTGGCACTGCCCATCATCCCTATCACGTATTTCTATGTGATCTACCGCCGGCAGTTGGGGGAGCTTGAAGTACGCACCAATCGCATCATTTCCATGTATGTATTCTTCATTATCCTGGGCACGCTTCTGGCTGCCTTTCTCCCGTGGGCAGGCAGGAATGTCGCCTCTCGCGAATCTTCTGCTTTGTTCGCGGTCGTGTCAGCCTCTTTATCCAGCCTGCTCGCAGTGACCGTTTACCCCGGCTTTGCAAGGTTCGTGAGCCGACGAATATTCGGCGCGCCGTTGCCCCCAGCCCATCTCCTGGAGACTTACGCTTCAGAAATCACCTCCAGCCTGGAAACCTCTAGGATCATCCATCTGTTGAAGAGCAAAATTTTGCCCAGCCTATTGGTGCGCCAATCGGCCTTGTTGCTTCTCTCGGATGATGGTCGGTTACTTCCACTCTACGCCAGCGGCGTAGACTTGGTTCAAACGCTGCCCGCCCGCGCCCTGACGGATTTGCATAACCGGGAAGGAAAATATTTGTCCTCGCCCCCCCACTCTGGCGGCCTCCAGTGGCTGCGCATCTTCTTCTTATTACATACCAACGGAAAACTGCTCGGTTACTGGTTGCTAGGGCGAAAAGATCCGGATGACTTCTATTCTCAGCCCGAAATTTCCCTGTTGCGAGCCATCGCAAACCAGACCGCGATTGCCCTGGTAAATGCAGCGCAATCCGAGCGGCTTCGCCTTTACTATCAGGCAAACATTGAACGCCATGAAGAAGAACGTACATCGCTGGCGCGGGAATTGCACGACCAGGTGCTCAACCAGCTTGCCGCCCTGTCAATGAATACCGACCTGGTAAGCGACCCGGCTTTCACCGAAAAATATCAATTGGTCATGAACCAACTCAGGCGCATGGTTTCGAACTTGCGTCCTGCCACGTTGGTTTTTGGTTTGAGAGAGAGCCTAGAAGAACTGATTGATGACCTCGCGAACCGTGTAGGGCCGAACTTGACGATCATTTTGAAAATACCTCCCTCAACAGCGCGATACGACCCCAAAGTTGAGGAACATCTCTATCGAATTGTGCAACAAGCCTGTGAGAACGCCGTTCGACATGCGCAGGCGCAAACGATCTGCGTTTCTGGCCTGTTAGAGCCAGACAGGGCCGAAATTCTCGTCGAGGATGACGGCGTAGGGATGCCCGGGCAGGGCGTTCTCGATTTCAACACGCTGCTGGCTAAAAAACACTTTGGCATGGCAGGAATGTTCGAACGAGCGGACATCATCGGGGCAGTCATACAGATCGAAAGCGCTGAAGGCGCAGGGACAAAAGTGAGAGTGATCTGGTCTGCTCAGCATGGATCAACAATCGGCCGCGCTGGTGATGCACCGCGCGACCGCCAAAATCTGGCAGACTTCCTGGCGACAGAGCGTTGATTTCCAACCGATGCCAAGCCCAGCCCCCAAGGCGAGTGTTACGCTCAGCAGCGCTTTTGCTCAGGGAAGTGGATGCCAGATCAATGATAAGGCCATGGCCATCAGCGCTAGTAGCGCGCCAATGGCCGCAAAAATGACGCTGATTTCGCTGGTTTCTTCACGAGTGGCTAAATAGGTTGGTAAGCTGCGGAAGACGTTATTCAACTCGTCCGCGCTGGTCGCCGAATAATACTCGCCGCCGGTCATTTCCGCAATCTCCCGCAGCGTAGGCTCATCAATGCTGCGTCGAAACCACCCTCCAAATTGCGGGTCGCTACCGAAGCCTTGTCCGCCTCCCCCGAACCAATTATCCAATTGATATGGATCGCCGCAATCCATAACTCCGCCGTTCTCTGTACCATAGCCAATGGTATAGATGCGCACGCCTCGCACAACTGCTTGCTGAGCAGCCTCCAACGGCAACGGCCCGGCGTTGCTGGCCCCGTCGGAAAGCAAAACAATGATGTCAGGCGCATACGTTCCCTCAGGAACGGGCGTTGGTTGCGCCTCAATGGCTGGATTTCTGACGCTAGGGGCGACGTTTTCGTTGATCTCTGCGATCGCGTCCAGAGCCTTTAAAATGGCGCTGCCGATCGCCGTGCGCCGTCCAGTAGTCAAGCCGGTGATCGCCGTCTGCAGGGCTTCCTGATCCGTGGTGGGCGGCTGGATCAACTCTGCAAATCCGGCGAAAGCTACAATTCCAATCTGAGTGTTCGATTTCTGGTTTTGTATGAAAGAAAGAGCGGCAGACTTCGCGACCTCCAGACGGTTAGGACGAATATCAATCGAACACATACTGCGTGAGACATCCATAGCCAGGATAATGGTCGCCTGGCCGGTAGGGACTTGCACAACAGCGTAAGGGCGGCTCATAGCAATCGCCAGACCAGCCAATGCCAGCAAGAAAAGAGCGAGCGGCAGATAACGCCGAATGCGCGACATTTGCGGGAGCGCTTCACGCACCAGCATCAGGCTGGAGTAACGCAGCGCATAACGGCGGCGGCGTCTCTGCAACCAAAAATACACTGCCAGGATCAAGGGAATCAACCCCAATAAGAGTAGAAACCAGGGCCAGTGGAAACCCATCACAGCCTCCTGTTTTTACAGAACATGTCTGCCGGGGTAGTCATGGCAGACGATTGAACCACAAGAGCGAAAATGCACCGCCGATTAAGAAGATCAATATACTGGCGCCAGCAAAGATGGGGGTGACTTCCGTTTTTTCTGGCCGGATAACCAGTTCAGGGGTGATATTGTCGTAGATGGCCTGTAGATCTTGCTCGCTCTCGGCGTGGAAGTAAGCTCCACCTGTGAGCTGCGATATTTGGCGCAGCGCATTCTCGTCCAGTCGGGTATGTACCAGAAATCCCTCTACTTCTAGCGTTGCCCCACTGGAACTGCCAACCCCAATCGTGTAAATACGCACGCCGCGATCCGCCGCAGCCTGCGCCGCTATGAGCGGATCCGGCGGGGCTGTGTTTTCGCCGTCGGTAAGCAGGACAATGACGGCCGAAGTGTAGGTTCCACGAGGCAGGGGCGTGGGCGTGGGCGCCGGGATGGGGGTTGGATCCTCCGGTGCAACAGGAGGATCGGTGGGGGTTCCGGCGATAGCGTTGAGCGAGGCGAAGATGCCATGCGCTAAGGACGTGCCGCGTTCAGGTTTGAGGCGGTCAATCGTCGCCAGGACCGCCTGCTGGTCGTCGGTTGGTGGTTGCACAGTGAAGCCGCTGTCGCTGAAAGCTACCACGCCGACCTGTACCGTGGCGGGTTGTTGTTGCACAAAGCTGCGCGCCGCGGCTTTGGCTGCTTCCATGCGGTTGGGCTTCAGGTCATCTGCCGCCATGCTGCCAGATACATCGAAAGCCAAAATGACCACTCCCTCTACGCGTGGCAAATTCACCACAGTCTGTGGACGTGCCAGGGCAACTAGCAGGATGGATAGGCCAACCAGAAACAGCGCGGCGGGGATATGCCGTTGAGCGCCCGGCGTTCCTTTGGCAGCCGCGCCGAAAAACCCGGAAATATTACGGCTCGCGATCCACTGTTGGCGTCTTTGCTGCTGGTAGAGATAGAGCGCGACCAGCAACGGGAGCAGCGTTAACGACCAGAGCATCCAGGGCCAGATAAATGACATCGCCAGATCCATCACTTCCGCC
>DYGV01000091.1:6020-10234 GCA_020724505.1 Anaerolinea thermophila | reverse complement strand
CGCCGCTGGCGGCGCAGCGCGGCGAGCCGCATGATGGCGCGCACCAAATCGCCTTCTGTCGAAAGCGACAACACGTCCACGCCAGCGTGTCTGAACACCTGGTTCAATGCCGCTTCGCGCCGCTGAGCCGCTTCTCTAAACCGAGAGCGGAACTTTTTATCGTGAGTGTCCACGTACAATTGCTCGCCGGTTTCGGAGTCTTCCATCACGATCAGACCAACATCCGGCAATTCCATCTCGCGCGGGTCCCACACGCGCACCGCGACGACTTCATGGCGTTGGTTGAGCAGCTTCAGCGGTCGTTCCCACCCCGACGTGCTAAGGAAATCGGACACGATGAACACCAACGAGCGCTTCTTGAAGGCAGATAGCCCGCCTTCGATCAGCGGTGTCAGGTCGGTGAACGCGGCGCGCGGCTGGCGCGGCTGCCTGAGCAATTCATGGATCAGGCGCAACGCCTGAACGCGCCCTCCGCGGGCAGGGATGGTGCGTTCGATGCGGTTGTTATAAAACACCGCGCCCACGCGGTTGCCATGGCGCGTCAGCAGGCGCGCCAAAACAGCCACGAAATCCGTCAGAATGGAGCGTTTCTCGCTCTGCGCAGCGCCAAAATCCATCGAAGGACTGAGGTCGAGCAAGAACCAGGCAGTGATTTCGCGATCTTCAACGTATTGGCGTACATACGGAGCGTTCAGCCGGGCGGTGACGTTCCAATCAATGTAGCGAATATCATCTTCAGGTTGATATTCGCGCAGGTCGGCGAAATCTACCCCGTAGCCATAAAACAGGCTGCGATAATCGCCTTGCAACAAGCCATCCAGACGACGGATGACCTGCCAATCCAGGCGCAGCAGGACGCGCTCAGGCGTTAACGCGGAGGTGGGAGCGTTCACGTAAGGGCACCACTGGTATTGGGATGCGATCGAAAATACGCTTCAACAAGTCGTCGCTGGTTACGTTGTCGGAAAGCGCCTCGTAAGAAAGCACGAGGCGATGCCGCATCACGTCAAGCGCCATATCTAACACATCTTGCGGCAAAGCGTAATCGCGCCCGCGCACGAAGGCCAGCGCTCGCGCCGTCAGGATCAAGTTGATCGAGGCGCGCGGGCTAGCACCATACAAAATATAAGCCTGTAAATCACCCAGTCCGATCTCGCCTGGTTGCCGCGTGGCGGTCACCAGACGCACCGCATATTCGATCAAAGCTGGATCCACATACACTTGATCGGCTTCTTGTTGCAAGGCAACCAGTTGTTCGGTGGTCAGCACCTTTTGCACCGCCTGCAACGTTCCGGTCATGCGCTCGACGATGACGAATTCCTCGGTCGAGTTGGGATAGCCCACCAACACCTTGAGCATGAAACGATCCACCTGCGCTTCGGGCAAGGCATAGGTGCCTTCGGTTTCGATCGGGTTTTGCGTGGCCAGCACCAGGAACGGATTGGGCGTCTTGAACGTTTCGCGCCCGATGGTCACCTGGCGCTCTTGCATCACTTCCAGCAGTGCGCTCTGCACTTTGGCCGGAGCGCGGTTGATCTCATCGGCGAGCAACAGGTTGGTGAAGACCGGCCCCAATGAGGTGTTGAACTCGCCGGTTTTCTGATTGTAGATGCGCGTGCCGATCAAATCCGCCGGCACCAGGTCGGGGGTGAATTGAATACGCTTGAACTCGCCGCCAATCGCTTCGGCAAGCGTCTTGATAGCCATCGTCTTAGCCAGTCCCGGTACGCCTTCCACCAGGATGTGCCCACGCGCCAACAGCGCCACGATCAGACGCTCCAGGAGATGGTCTTGCCCTACGATGACCTTCTTCACCTCGTAAAGCACGCGTTCCATCGGTTTTGTTTCTTGATCCATACGTTTTCTCCTTGAGGGGAAATTCGTTCTACAGTTGAGCCTCTTGATGAGCGGCGCAGCTAATATGGCGGGAAGCCGGCGCCCGCCGCGGCGGTGGTGATCGGCACGGCGAAGCCAATGCCGATGAAGAAATCCTCATCGGTGGGATTGACAATACCCACCACGATGCCCACCACCTGTCCATAACGGTTGAGCAATGGGCCACCGGAATTGCCCGGGTTCACCGCGGCGTCAATTTGAATCAAGCCCTCCAGCCGTTGTTCGCTGTCTGGGCGTTGGAAATAGCGATCGAAACCGGAGATCACCCCGGCGCTCATGGAACTGTATAAACCAAAGGGATTGCCGACGGCGAAGGCTTCATCGCCGACGCGCATGGCATAGGGGTTGCCCAACACCGCGGGAACGAGCAGCTTTGGGAGGCGTTCGGCGCTCAGTACGGCGATGTCGTTTTCCGGTTGAGCGACAACCACTTGCGCACTGGACTGAGTGCCGTCGGCGAAGGTGAGTTGAATTTCGCTCGCCCCATCCACCACATGCAGGCTGGTGAGGATGTCGCCCATCTCGCTGATAACTACGCCGCTGCCCAGGCCATCTTTTTCCTCGCCCTCTACATCGGGAAAGTGCGCCTGAATAAGCACCAGCGAGGGACGGATGATTTCATAGACTTGCGCGGAATAGGCTGGCGCCGGCGTGGCGGAAGCCAAAGCCTGCGCTACAGCCTCATTCACATCCTGGCTGGTTAATACCGGCGGGGGAGGAAAAAGTTGCTGGTATAACAGAAGGGCGGTCAGGGCGGCGAGCACGCCGCCAGCGAAAGGCGCAATGCGCCGGATCAGCAAACGCAGACGCTGCAAGCGGTCTCGCCACAGCTCCACATTGGTCAACCGGGTAACTTGTTCGCTTTCCTTAAACCTCATGAGTAGCGCACTCTAAGTTGCTTTATTACTCCTTTGTTGCCTGAGTCGCACAAATCTTATTGGTTGTTGCATCTTGCGCAAGGGATATGGGAAATGCCTTACGCCTGGGAACTGCTTTTGATTCAGCGTCTCGACCTATCATTGGGGCTTGTTCAGCCCAAAACGCAGTAGAATACCCATTTATAGAATGTTTTTTTAAGAGGAAAATGAAATCACGTTCAGATAAACCTGAGAAAATGCACCAATATAGTCTTGTTTTAACCTACAGAGCAGAGTATGATTGAAATCCTGCCCTATCAGCTAGGCTGGTCGCTGGAATTTCAGCAGATTGCCGCCGCGCTGCGAAGCGGGCTGGGCGAGCTGGCGTTGCGCATTGATCACATCGGTTCAACTTCCGTACCTGGGCTGGCCGCCAAAGACGTGATTGACATCCAGATCACAGTGGCCGCGTTCGATGAGCGACTACGTATGGCGATGTTTGCTTTGGGTTACACTCAGCCGGAAAGCGTAGTGCGTGATCACCGTCCACCGGGTGCGAAGGGCCCAGAGAGCGAGTGGGAAAAGTGGTATTTTCGCCCGCCGCTGGGACAGCGTCGCACGAATACGCATGTGCGCATGCAAGGGCGGGCAAACCAGCGCTATGCGCTCTTATTCCGCGACTATCTGCGCGCCCATCCGGCCATGGCCGCCGCTTACGCCGAACTGAAACGCCGCCTGGCGCAGCACCTTGCCGACGCGGAAATGTATCCAGAAGTGAAAGACCCGGCAGTGGATCTGATTTACCTGGCGGCTGAGGACTGGGCTGCAGACATCGGCTGGCAGCCGGGAGTGTCGGACGCGTGAGGCATCATGAAACACAGATTGATTTTCGGCAGTGTTTGGTTCGTGTTGATCGTCCTGGGTCTTTGGGTTGGGATCGCTCACAGCGCAGATGAGCAGCATCTCTACTTGCCGCTGGTGCTTAACTCTTTCGGCGAGCCGATGCTCAAATGGCAATACGGCGGCTGTTACTCTTCTTGGTGCGAGACCGGCTGGTATTCCTCCCCCGCAGTCATTGACATTAATCATGACGGGAGAAATGAGATCATCGCCTCAGCCTACTCGCTTTGGGCGCTGGATGGGACGAATGGAGCGCTGCTATGGCGAGCAGGTACAACCAATAACCGCACCTGGCCGGGCGTGGCAGTCGCTGATCTGGAGCGGGATGGTCAGTCGGAGATCGTTATTGCCCAAAGCGGTGGGCTGGTTTCTGCATATCGGTTGGATGGCAGCTTGAAATGGCAAAAACAACCCTCCGGCGGAGTTGGGGAATTTCGCGGTTTGCTGATTGCCGATTTGGACGGGAACAATAGCAGCCTGGAAATTGTCGTGACCCGTGCTTATGGCAGCGCTCGCAACACCTGGGTGTTAGACGCAGCCGGGAACACCCGCTCTGGTTGG
>DYGV01000091.1:0-6010 GCA_020724505.1 Anaerolinea thermophila | reverse complement strand
CTGGTTGGCCACAGTTGCCGCAGGATAACAATAATCCCAACGGCTACGCCTGGGGCGTGTACAACGCCAACGCCGCTGCGGCGAACATGAGCAGCGACAGCCGTCTTGAGTTGGTCGTCCCGTCTGATGTACATTACATCAACGCTTTCGATCCCGATGGGACGCCCCTGCCCGCCAACGCCAGCCTGTACCCAAATAAAACCTGGGGGCAGGTGGGCGTGTGGGAAAGCCTGGCTACCGAGCTGCGTGGCTGGGGGCAGTGCGACGGCGTTCGGGCAGAAAGCTATCGCACGAATTTCGCCGACGGGCCGGCAGTCATCACCGATGTGAATGGCGATGGTCAGCAAGAAGTAATTGTGACCGGCAATATGTACGATTGCTCAACAGACTACCCGCCCAGCCGCTATATGGCGTTGTATATCTTCAACTCCGATCGCAGCCGCTTCAACCAGGGCGGTTATGACTGGCGCGCTATCCCAACTGACACCGGCGCGCCGCTCAGCGAGAATTACAGCATCATCGAGACTGCTCAGCCCAATCCCGCAGTGGCCGATCTGGACGGCGACGGAAAACAGGAGATCTTATTCGCCTCCTATGACGGGCGGGTACATGCGTTCTGGTTGGATAAGACGGAACATGGGCGCTGGCCGTTCGCTGTGTATAACCCGGCAGAGGGCTTTTATCGCTTCGCCTCCGAGCCACTGGTCGCCGACCTAAATAACGACGGCAAAGCCGAGGTGTTATTCACCTCCTGGACGCAGAAGGGTTCTCGTCAATGGGGCAAATTGCATATTCTGAACTGGATGGGCGAGCCGATATATGAGAAAACTCTGCCGCCGCCCAAATCCGCATCGGCCACATGGAACGGCGGCCTGGCCGCCCCCACCCTAGCAGATGTGGACGGCGACCCGGACCTGGAGTTGATTATCAATACTGCATACTCTGGCGTGGTGGTTTATGATCTTCCGGGCACAGCCGGAGCACGCCTGTTGTGGAGCACCGGCCGGGGGAGTTTCCAACGGCAGGGAAGTAAGTAGGAGTTCTTGTCACTGAAAATACGCCCCGGCGCGGGCCTGCTCGTAGAAAATCTCGATCGGGTTCAGGTCGTCGGTCAGGATCACGCCCTCCTGCGGTACGGAAGGAAAGGCGATGTCGCTCATCGCGCTTTGCGCCGCGATCAGGATCAGGTTTGTTAGCCGCTCGCCCTCCATGTGCGAGGCGCGCACATCGGCGAAGACGCTGGCCATGGTGGCAGCGAGCGCCCGAAATGAGTTCGACTTTGCGCCTTGGGGCACGCCAATGAAGTTATAGATGATTCGCCCGCCCGGTTTAAGCGCCCGCTCGGCGGCGATAAAAAACTCCTGCGTGGTCAATTGCACTGGCGCAGAAGCCAACCCGTCAAAGGCATCCACCAGGATCAGGTCGTACTTCGCCCCAGAGTTCTGTTCCAGGTAAGCGCGCCCATCGGTCACGATTACCTCGCCGGCCATCTTCCCGAAAAACTGATCCGATAATTCGACCACAAAAGGATCTATTTCTACTTCCGTGACCTTTGCGCCACGCCTTTCCAGCGCCCGCGCCTGGGTATGCCCTGCGCCGCCGATAATCAAGATGTCTTTGCCGCGCACATCGCCAGCCAGGGCGATCATCTCAGTGGCGTACCTATACAACGGCTCCTGATCCGAGAGGCGCATGGCGGTGTGGAAGGTCGGCCCTAAATCCATGCTGATAAAAGTGCTGTTGTCGGTAAACACGCGGATGGTCTGATAATAACCTTCCCGCTGCGCCAGCAGGGTCAGGTTCTCCGCCTCGCCGCGGCGAAACGATGGAAAGGGGAAGAGGATGACTGCAATCAGGAGCGCCACGCCCAGCCAGCGCAGCCTGGGCGATAGAAAGATAATGGCGTACAGCACAGCGCCAACCGAAAACAGCCGCAGCGAGGCTGACAGCCCCACCCAGGGGATGAGCAGAAACGCCGCCGCCAGCGCGCCCAGCACACTGCCCAGCGTACCGATGGCGTAGATGTTGCCCACATCGCGGGAAATCGCCTCAGAAGGACGGTTAGCCGAGATCAGCGTAATCGCCAGCGGTGATAACATGCTGAACAACACCGCCGGCGGGAAAAACGCCGCCGTCGCGGTGACCCCAATGGCGAGATACCCCACCGAAGCCACATCCGCCGGCAGGCTCCAAATGAACCAACTGATCGCCAACAGCCAGATTGCATTGGCGACGAGGATCACAGGCAGAAAGCGGATGACCAGCTTATGAGGCACGCGTCCACCCAGGAAATAACCCACGGAAATGCCCACTAGGGTCACCGAGATGATAATTGCCCAGATGATGGTAGTGGAACCGAAAAGCGAAGCCACAAGTCGCGGGCCGATGATTTCCGTCGCCAGGTTGGCGAAACCGGCGTAAAAGACCAACGTATAAATCAAGGTTTTGAATCCTGTGGGAGGCTGAGTCGTCATGTCCACCTCGTTTGATGGGATAGCCGGGTTGAAATTGATTGGAGTCTGTATGTAACCCTGGGAGAAGCGTTATCGCGTGCGTTTTTTGCGAGGCAATCTCCCGCCTGGATGACTTATATGACTGCTTAGGAGACTGCCTCGGAGCAATAAACACCTCTTGCAATAACACGAAACAGAAATGTCAATGTCCAGAAGTTGATTGAAATGATACTATAAAATGACTGCGCGGCGTGAATTTCCATCCGTTGCCGCCAGCCGCCATCCGATGAAATCCGACGGCTGGGTCTTCGGCTACGCCGACTTTGTGTATCTCCAGGCGGCGGCTTCGAGTCGCTCCCCAGCGCTGCGGACAACAACCGCTGGATTTACCCAGCTTCGCTTCTCCTGGTCGTGCCGGGCGGCTATGGGTTATACTATGTTCCTATCGCTTCATCTTTTGCCCAAACTTCAAGAACGCTTTGAATCGCCTGGGTTTGCTCCGTTTGGTTAAGTTTCAAAAGGGTTACGGGCTGGTGTTCGCCGCCGCCGTTCTGTGGGGCACCACCGGCACCGCGCAGGCACTTGCGCCGCAGGGCGCCCAACCGCAGGTGGTGGGCGCAGCGCGGCTTACTATCGGCGGCCTGGTTTTGATGGGCATCGCCTTGAGCCACGGCGCGCTGCGTTCCAATCGCGCATGGCCGCTTGCGGCGACGCTAGTAGCTGCGTTGTGTATGGCGTTCTACCAGCTCTTCTTCTTCTCTGCTGTGTCTCGCACTGGCGTGGCGGTTGGCACAGTGGTGGCTATCGGCAGCGCCCCCATCCTGGCTGGCATCCTGGGTTATCTGCTGCGAGGCGAGCGTCCGGGAAGGCGCTGGGCGCTCGCCACGCTTTTAGCCGTTGCAGGTTGTGGTCTGCTGCTCTTGCCCGGTCAAAGTGTGACGGTGGACCTGCCGGGGATTATCCTGGCGCTGGGCGCCGGCCTATCTTACGCCGCCTACACGGTGCTGAGTAAAAGATTGTTGGAAACACATCACCCGGACGCGGTGATCGCAGTGGTCTTTTGCCTGGCGGCGTTGATTTTATCCCCGGTGTGGTTTAGTAATCGTTTGGATTGGCTGCTGCAGCCGCGCGGCTTGCTGGTTATCTTGCATTTGGGGGTGATTGCCACCGCCGCCGCCTATGCCTTGTTCGCGCGCGGTCTAGCGCTTACCCCGGTTGCAGCAGCGGTCACACTCTCTTTGGCAGAGCCATTGACGGCAGGTATCCTGGGGCTGACGTTGCTGGGAGAGCGCCTCAGCCCTCTCATGGCGCTGGGCATGGGTTGCATTTTCTGCGGATTGCTCTTGATCTCGTTTAGAGAAAGGGGAGAACAGGAAATATCTTGAACGCCCCACACAGGCTTATGCAAGCCATATCCTTAATGACATGCGGCGTGCGCAAATCCGTTCAGCGCGCCGCCTCAACCGAACAAGGCTTAACGGATGAAACGACATCAGGCAGGCAGGATAGACCTTCGCCGATGGATATATCGAATAAACCAGACCAATAAGAATATGTTTAGAAGGAGGCCGCTCAGTCCCAGCAACAGACCGCCAAAACCCGGGATCAGGGAAAAACCGACCGAGGTTATCAGGGCACTTATCAGCAACACGGCGCCCACGACGGATGACGAGAAGAAAGTCCAAATGATTAAAAACCGATCGGGGAGCGTCTTTTGCATACTTGTATAAATCAACAGCGGCATCAGGAGCATGGCCATGTGAAAATGGGAGTGCCAGGTTGCAGCACAAGTAGCAGCCAGCACGCCCAGTAATGCCACGCCATATTCGGGCGAATGATCATCCAGCGGTCGAAGCCATAGATAAACGCCAGCTAGAATCGTCGCTAGTGTACCAACGATAGCGATGCCGCCACCAACCGCTGGAGTAAACCAGCGATTGAGGTGAAAACCCAGCATTCGCCAGTTCATCATATTATCCGGGAAGTTGCCTGGTATTCCACCCACATACCCCAGCCACAATTTTATCAGTTGGATCATGCCGTCTGTCCCGACAAGAGCAATGGAGATAATAAGGATAGATAACGCCGCGCATACAAAACCGAGAAACGTTTTCCAGGAACGGTTGAGAAGCAGGGCGGGGATCACAATAATCAAAGTTTGAGGCTTAATCAATAGCCCACCTAACCATAAACCGGCGACAAAGGGTTTGCGTTTCAGAGTTGCCCGCAGAAACTCGCCGATACAGATGAGCAGCCAGACATTGACCTGCCCCACGAAAAAATTTTCGAACACCGGATACCCTAACAATAAAAACGCCAAGGTGCGCGGCGGCAACCGAACACCGAAGAGTTCTTGGGTGAAGAATTGCAGATACAGGATCAGGCCGATCAGGTTAATAGCTGTCCATAGCCAAAAGCCGAGGTTGACCTCCAACAAATCGAATACTTGAAATGGGAATATGAAAACGGGCAAAAAGACGCTTGTGTTCAGCAAAAAGTCCTGGTCGGGCGTTTTTTGCGCGATGGGTAGTTGGAATTTGGCTTGAAGCTCTAAATCGTAGATGTAGGGATATCCCTGTGTGTTGGCGATGCGCCCCACGCTCCAAAAGGCGCGGTAATCCAAACCGAGAGAATTGAACAGGTCATTGGTGAACAACGCATAACCAATTTGCACGAGATAGAACGCAAAGACAACAGCCAAAGCCAGATTCTGCCAGGCGCGAGCATCCAGGTTTTGAAAGGGACGTCGGCGGTATTCCATCGCTCTGCTCTCTTGCACGGAAGATGATCTGCACCCTGCTGCATTTTGCATCCTTAGATTTTTACGACCGGATGACGCAGGATGGCTTTCAGCTTCTCTTCGGCGGAACGCATCGGGTCGCTCAGGTAGATTTCGTGGTGTTTGCCGCGCGTCCAATAACCATTCGCCTGAACTAAAGCGTCCATGCGGGCGAGCTTGACCATCGTCTCCTCTTCACGAGATAACACGATTATATCTCTCCAAGGGCGTGGGTGGGCGTGCGATGTAAGGGCAAACATCCTTGCGCTAAGAGTTCTGGCGTGGGCAGCGCGGCTTCATCAGGTTTATCCGATAATCCAAAGAGCAGCGCCCCCCGCCTGCGCCACTCCAGAGCCATCTGTCGCACCTCCTGGGTGATGACGATTTCTTGTTCCAGATAGCGCTCCACAGGCTCGTTTTCGGAAAGGCAGCCAAAACGTTGCACGGTGGTCAGATATTCTCGGCGGCGGAAAGATTTGAACGGCGTTGGGTCTCCCACTTGCACGCGGCGGTAGATTTCAGCGTGGATTTCGGCCAATTCGGGGGACAACTCCTTACGTCTTTCTTCTACTCGATGGATGAATTGTTCAAATGATGTCAGCCGTTGGCCGCGGACGTCGGCCATCAGCTCTTCCAGAGAGTAAAGCCCAAACCCCAGGATCAGGCAGACATAAGCCAGATAATCCTGATTATCGCTGGTGAAGGGGTGAAACTCTGGCTGGTTGAGCGGCGAATAAGCCGCTTGAAAAGCGGCTAAATCGAATGCTGAACCAAGCAG
>DYGV01000090.1 GCA_020724505.1 Anaerolinea thermophila | reverse complement strand
TCTGCCGACATCAATGTCGGGTTACCGGGCGATCGTGCTGCCCTTGCCGACATCAATGTCGGGTTACGAGGTGATCATGCTGCCTTTGCCGACATCAATGTCGGGTTACGGGGTGATCATGCTGCCCTTGCCGACAATTATACTCGAACAGGCTGGCCAAATTTTAGGCGCGCTTTACTCTCGGTGATGCTTCTCGATGCCGCCAAATCTAAACTGATTATTTTGTAGGTCAAGCGCCAAAAGGTTTGACGCGCTTCCAATTTCCGATGGCAAAGGCAAACAGCCCTAGCAATTCTATTCCCCTGCCAGCCAGAAACAGCCATTGCTCCTCTAACAAAACCTGCAAAACGATAAAAGCGATGCCGATGTTCACCAGGATGAAGGCAGCCCAACTCCAGTCTTCATTGCCGCGCGGGGTGGGGCTGCTGGAAAAACGCGGCAATATCCAGAAGGCGACACCCATAGCCAGTTGGAACATCCAGCCCACAAACGCGAACTCCATGTGCAAGGGTAAGAGCGCCCAAATGCGTGCTGAGATCATGATCCCTTTGTTGACCAACAGCAGCCCGCCGAAAGTGAAAGCCAGCAGAAGATAAATCAATGCGGCGCGCACGAAGAACACGCTCAAACGCGGCATTTATTTCTCCTTGACACGTTTCCAGGTGTTGATGACGAAAGCCACGCCAGCCAGCCATTGAAACAGCGCCGAGGCGATCAATCCACCGGCTGTCAATGGAGAAGGCGCGCTGAGGCTGAGCGCCTCGAAGATCACTCTCAAGATCAGCCCCAGGTTGAGGAATATGAATGTTGCCCATCCCAGCCAGTCGTAGCCGCGCGGTCGCTCCCGGCTATATTTGGGAAACATCCAAATAGCGACGCCGAAGATCAGTTGTGTGAGCCAGCCAAAGGTCAGGATGTGTAAGTAAGTGGGGAATAGGCCGGATGTCTGGGATGCGCCAGGCAAAGCGAGGAGAATGCCCACACATAACCCCAGGACGAGATAAATCAGCGCGGCTTTAATGTACCAGCGGACGAGCAGCGGCATACCTACTCTCTCCTTCGCAAGATGGAATACACCGTCACGCCTAAAAATAAAAGAATAGCGACTTCGTTGAACAGCCCACCCCAGCGACGCAGGTCTTGGTCGCCCAGCAGTCCGCCGATAACGCGCACGATCAATGATGTATGCAGCAGGATGAGATGCACATAGAAAGCGTGTAGAAAGATGATGGGTTTGCCTAGAATGGCGGGGAAGATGATGGGGGCGTGACCGAAGATCATGGAGATGACAAAACCAACGAAAACTGCGTGCAGGGCAGCGTCATAAAGCGGACCGGCGTACAGCGCTCCATAATACAACTGAAGTGCGCCGCCGATGCCCAGCCAGATGAATCCGCTGAACAGGCAGAAGGCGATGTAGCGCGTCAACGCCAGGGAGTGACGCAGGTTGTGCTTCGCCAGATCGTTTTTCAGAAACCAGAGCGATAACGCCAGGTTAGAGAAGCCAATCAGGCGCGTTCCCCAATTGAGGTCAAAAATGGAGAGGATCGCTCCCGTCAGCACCGTAGCGACGATCCAACTAAAGACGCGTAGTTGAGCCGGGGGAAGTTTTTGGACTCGGTTCAGTTCAATGCGTTCGCCGCCTATCGTCAGGATGAGGAAGATCATCCACCAGGAAACAACCTGAAAGATAGGCGCGCCCGACACCCACAGGATGTTTCCGATCACCCACGCCAGCGTGCCTAAAGCCATCGTGAGGGTGTGCAAATGGGGTTCGCGATGCGCCATTACGCCCAGAATAGCGAGTGCGCCCAGGCTGGCCAGGATGAGCAACGCGCCGCCGATGGGAGGCGCGAAGAGCAGACTGATCCAGCCGGCTGCTGCTGCCAGCGGTACAGCAAACATCCACTTTTGGCGAATAGCGACAGCTCGTTCCAGTGGAATAAGCACGCCAAGAAAACCGGAGATCATTAGCGGGCCATGCGCCAGGGCGAGGCTTGGGAAAGCGGGTAAAGTCCAACCCAACCGTAGAAGCCCCGCCCAAAGAGCGAACAACAAGGCCAGGATCGCCGCGGCAATCAGCGGAAGGTGATGACGTTGGGCATTCATTCAAAACTCGATTTAGCCCTTGCGCAGGCGGACGCCTCACAATAAAGACTTGCAGTAAATGCAGCACCTCGGCGGAGTCGGGGCGGTTTGGCTCATCTTTACTTCAACATCGGCATTTTAATGCCGTGCCGTTTAGCTGCGGCAATGGCTTCCTCATAGCCTGCATCGGCATGACGGACGACGCCCATACCTGGATCGGTGGTCAACACTCGCTCCAGACGGCGTGCAGCCTCGGGCGTGCCATCTGCTACAATCACTTGCCCGGCGTGTTGACTGTAACCAATCCCCACGCCGCCGCCATGATGGAATGAAACCCAGGTTGCCCCGCCGACGGCGTTGATCAACGCGTTCAGGATTGCCCAATCGGAAATCGCGTCTGAACCGTCCTTCATCCCTTCTGTTTCACGGTTGGGGCTGGCGACGGAACCCGAATCCAGGTGATCGCGCCCGATCACGATAGGGGCTTTCAAAATACCTTTGGCAACCATATCGTTGAACTTCAAGCCTGCCTTCACCCGCTCGCCATACCCAAGCCAGCAAATGCGCGCCGGCAAGCCCTGGAATGGCACCTTGTGTCGCGCCATCGTCAGCCAGCGGTGCAGATGTTCGTCATCGGGGAAGAGTTCCATTACTGCATCGTCGGTTTTATAGATATCCTCGGGATCTCCAGAAAGCGCCACCCATCGGAAGGGTCCTTTCCCTTCACAGAACAGTGGGCGAATGTAAGCTGGCACGAAACCCGGAAATTCGAAGGCGTCGGTTACCCCGTGATCGTATGCCTGTTGACGGATATTATTGCCGTAGTCGAATACCTCCGCCCCGGCGCGCTGGAAAGCCAGCATCGCTTCAACATGCCGAGCCATTGAGTCCAACGCACGTTTCTTATACTCAACAGGGTTCGTCTTGCGCAACTCGCTCGCTGCGACTGCGGAAAGACCTGAAGGAACATAGAGCAACGCATCATGGGCGGAAGTCTGATCGGTAACCACATCTGGGACGACGCCGCGGATCACTAATTCCGAATAGATATCCGCCGCATTGCCGATTAATCCAACCGAAAGGGCGCGGCCTTCGGCTTTGGCGTCTTCCACCATGGTCATCGCCTCTTCCAGATTATCTACGACAGTGTCCACATATCCGATGGCGCGACGACGTTCCGCCCGCTCGGGATCCACTTCGACAATCAATCCCACACCTTCGTTCATCGTGATGGCCATCGGCTGCGCGCCTCCCATGCCGCCCAATCCGGCGGTCAGAGTAAATTTACCTTTGAGCGACGGCCAGCCGCGTTTTTTAGCCAGCGCGGCAAAAGTTTCGTATGTGCCTTGTAAAATCCCCTGAGTGCCGATATAAATCCACGAGCCGGCTGTCATCTGGCCATACATAATCAGCCCTTTGGCAGCCAACTCATCGAAGTAGTCCCAGGTTGCCCAGTGCGGCACCAGGTTGGAATTGGCGATCAGCACTCGCGGAGCGTCCCGATGTGTGGTAAAGATGGCTACCGGCTTACCGGATTGAACGAGTAATGTTTCATCTTCATTGAGGTTCCGCAAGCTCTCTAAAATAGCGTCAAAGCATTCCCAATTACGCGCCGCTTGCCCGCGCCCGCCATAAACGACCAAATCTTCCGGGCGCTCGGCCACTTCTGGGTCAAGATTGTTTTGGATCATCCGATACGCGGCTTCAATTTGCCAGTTTTTACAAGTTAATTTTTCTCCCTTTGGTGCGCGAATAATGCGTTTCATAGCGACCCTCCTCTAATAATCAAATGGATGCTTTCTTATCCTCCAAGATACGCCGCTTTAACACGCGGGTCTTTTTCGAGTTCATCGGGCTGACCTTCTAAGATAATATGCCCATTTTCAAGAACATAGGCGCGATTGACGATTTTCAAAGCTTCGAAGGCGTTTTGTTCGACCAATAAAATGCTGACATGATGTTCTCGCAATTCTCGGATAACCTGGAATACGCGCCTGACCAGGATAGGCATCAGCCCCATAGAGACTTCATCAATCAAGAGCAAGCGAGGTTTGGACATCATTGCTCTCCCTATTGCCAACATTTGTTGTTCGCCGCCGCTGAGGGTTTTCGACACCTGTTTGCGTCGCTCGGCAAGGATGGGAAAGAGTGTGTACACAACTTCCAGTTGCTCTTTGAGAGTATTTTCGTCCTGGAGAAATGCGCCAAGACGTAAATTGTCTTCCACGGAGAGATCGCGAAACAGACGACCGCCTTCGGGGACGATCGCCATGCCTCTTCTCACCCGTTCCCATGCAGAAAGATGCGTGAGCCGTTCACCCTGAAATGAGATTTCGCCTTCAGAGGGTTCTAGCCACCCGATGAGGGTTTTGATCAACGTGCTTTTTCCCGCTCCATTAGCGCCTAACACAGCCACAATTTCGCCTTCCTGCACATGAAGAGGAACACCGTGCAGCACTTCAATTTGACCATAGCGTACGTGGAGATTCTCTACGGATAGCATTTTATTTTACTCCTGTCCCAGATAGGCGTTGATGACTTTTTCGTTGTTCTGAACCTCACTGGGCGTTCCATGGGCAATCAATTCCCCCTGATTTAAGACCACAATACGCTGGCATAAGTTCATTGCAAAACGCATGTTATGTTCTATGACGATAATTTGAATTCCTTGATGAAAGAGAGCAAGTATCAAGTCAGATAGTTCGGTAGCCTCTTGAGATACCAGGCCCGCGGCTGGTTCATCAAGAAGGAGCAACTTGGGTTGGGTGGCTAAGGCCCGGGCAATTTCCAGACGGCGTTGCAAGCCAATCGGCAACTTGGCAGCGGGAAATTCCCGATATTCTTTTAAATGGGTCGTGGTTAGAATTTCCTCTACTTTTTCCAGGTTGGGAGCGGTTTTATATCGCTGCACCAGAGCTTTCGAGGTTGGGTAATACGGCATTCCCAAACCGGTCAGGACATTTTCTTCTACAGTTAGAGTGGCGAAAGGTTTGACAATTTGAAAAGTGCGCGCCATGCCTAAGCGCACGGTTTGATAGGGGCGGAGATGGTGGATGCGCTGCCCCTCATAGATCACTTCGCCTTTCGTTGGCGTGATAAAACCGGATATAACATTGAAAAGCGTGGTCTTGCCTGCACCATTGGGGCCGATCAAACCCAGAATCTCATCCTGGGTTTGAAAAGAAACGTCTTTCAAGGCTTGTAGCCCGCCAAACCAGTGGGAGATATGTTTGACTTCGAGAAGCGTCATGGTATCTCCTCCCTCATTGATGTTCGATTCCCTGGCAACAAACGGGTAGAAAATTTCCACAACCAACTATCCTTGCCTAACAGCCCCATGGGTTGGAAAAGCATCATCAGCACCAGCAGAGCGCCATATAAAGTGAAACGATAATCCTGGATAAACCGGAACAGCTCTGGCATGAGGCGGAGAAAGATCGCTCCGATGATTGGCCCCCGTAGCGTTCCGATGCCTCCAAAAATGACCATTGAAAGCATCCCAATCGATTCGACAAAGACGAAATTGTCCGGGAAGACGCTGCCCAAGAAATGAGCGTAGAGCGAACCCGCTCCACCCGCCAAAGCAGCGCTGATGCCAAATGCATATATTTTATATCGCGCTGACCCTACCCCTACGGACGCAGCGGCGTCTTCATCGTTGCGAATGGCATGAAACGCTAGGCCGCTCCAGGTTTTTGAAAGATACCAACAAACAGCTAACGTGAGCAGGGCATAGATCGCGGTGAGGGTCAAATAGGGCGCGCCGCCACGGAATGTCAGACCCAAGATGGTGGGGGCGGGGATATTGACCAATCCCATCGCTCCCCTAAAAAAATCTACATACTTAAACACCGAGACCACTACAAAATTAACTCCCATCGTCGCCAGCACCAAAAAGTCGTGACGCACGCGCAGACTTGGCAGCCCCAGAATAGTGCCAATGATGCCGGTAATCACGACCGCTGCCAGGAAATCTACCCAGAAAGGCAGTCCGTAACGCACAGCAAGCACGGCAGAGGTGTAGGCGCCAATGCCCAAAAAGGCAGCATGGCCGAGGGAAATCTGTCCGGCGTAACCGGTGAGAATGTTCAAGCTCAGCGCCAGAGAAATATAGATGGCGACAAAAGTAAAGATTGTAACAATGTAGCCGCTGCTCATAATTCACTCCCGTCCTAACAGGCCATTAGGTCGAAACATTAACATCAAGATAAGGACGAGAAAGGCGATGGAATCGCGCGGAAGGACATAGCCAATCGAGGCGACCATGAAGTTTTCTACGATTGCCAGCAGCAAACTCGCCAGGATCGCCCCCGGCAGACTGCCCATACCCCCCAAGACAATAATAATAAAAGCTTTATAAGATGGTAAATCGCCCATAGTCGCAAAGACGCTGTTGTTATACACGCCCACCAGCACCCCTGCAGCGCCTGCCAGCGCCGAACCTAAAAAGAAATTGGCGGCAATTGAGCGATTAAGGTTGATCCCCACCGCAGCAGCCATCTCGCGATCCATGGAAGCTGCCTGCCAGGATAGACCCAGGCGTGTGCGGGTGAGCAGGAAATAAAGCAAGACCAACAACCCCAGGGTAACCAGCAGGATGAGCAATTGTTTCGGGGTTAGAGAAAGCCAGGTTGTTTGTATCGCGGGCAAGCCGGCTCCAGCAGCAGGGAAAGCGCGTTGATAGGGTCCCATCAAGAAGTTCTTTTGCAGGAGATCGGTGAACATGACAAACATGCCCACGCTGGCAATGAGTGGAACGGTTCGGGGAGCATTCAGCAGGTAGAAATACGTGGAGCGGTAGATCAAGACGCCAAAGACACCGCTGATGAGCATGGCGCACAAAAGCGCCAACCAGAAATTGCCAATCCAGGAAAACACCAGAACGCCAATAAAAGCTCCCACTGTATAAACGCTGGCGTGGGCGATATGCAACACTTTCAAGACGCCATAAACCATTGTCAAACCGGCTGCCATCAGAATATAGGTGCAGGCAAGGATGAGGGCGTCCGAGAGGTTCTGCAGGATGAGCATAATTCCTCCGAATTTGAAATGGGGGCAGCCTTTCGACTGCCCCCACAAGCCGCGAATCTCGGTTTATGGTTTAGTCAACGCTTCGTCTGTGAATTCGTGATAGAGGTGGAAAGCGCCGTCTTTTACAATTTGGGAAGAGATGGGGCGCACGACCTCGCGCTCAGGGGTGTAGTACAAGAATGGGCCGCTGGCGACGTCCTCGAAGTTCTTTAGGTTTGCAATGGCTTCAACGATAGCCTGCGGTTCAGTTGATCCAGCGGTGTTGATGGCGTAAGCCAGCACCATCACCGCGTCGAATGCGGATGCGCCCACCATGTCGGCTTCTTCGCCGTATGCAGCTTTGTATTGCTCCAGGAAGAGGCGGGTCATCGCCCGTTCGGAATCGCGGTTCAGGTCGGTAGTGATGATCACGCCTTCGGCTGCGGGGCCGGCAAGCTCAATGAACTTGGGAGAATCATATCCCTCCTGACCGATGATGGGGATTGTCACTCCTTCGTCTTTTGCCTGGCTGACCAGGTTTGCCGCCTCATTGTAATAGCCTGTAGCGTAAACGGCTTCAGCGCCCGAGGCCTTGATCTTGCCGAGGATGGGGCGGAATTCCGTCTCGCCCAGAGGGTATTTCTCTTCCAGAACTATCTCCAGGCCCAAATCCGCAGCATGTTGTTTGAAGCCTTCCGTCAGCGAAATGCCGAAGTCATTGTCCACGATGAGGACAGCCACTTTTTTAACATTCAGCACTTTACCAACCAATTCTGCTCCCACGCGCCCCTGAACAGTTGCCAGGGTGCCGATGCGGAAGATCATATTGCCGGTCTTGGTTATTTCCGGGTGAATGGCATACGCCGAGAGCATGGGGATGCCGGCTTCCTGAAAGATGGGAGCAGCAGCGCGAGTGGCGCCGGAGTAGGAACCGGAAATGGCAGCTACAACCTTGTCTTGCTCAATCAGCTTGCGTGCAATGGCAGAAGCCTGGTCGGGTTTGGCTGCGTCGTCGTAATAGACCAATTCCAGCGGACGACCGAGAACGCCGCCTTTTTCATTAACGATCTTCACAGCCAACTGGGCTGATTGCAATGCACTGGTGCCATCCGCGGCTGCAAATCCCGTGGTTGGAGAGAAGAACCCAATTTTGATTGGCTCAGTGGATGCTGGGGGAGCTTCGGTGACCTGAGGCGCTTCCGTCTGTTGCACAGGCTCAGGGGTGCTGACTGGGGTGGATGCGGCTTGTGGAGCGCAAGCTGCCGCCAGTAAACTTAAGAGAACCAGGGCGATTCCCAGAGAGAATCCTTTGTGTTTCATGCGCTACCTCCTTGAAAAAAACAAATTTGTGTGTATTGGTATTATGAGATTGAGTAATTCAGTATATGGTTCGCGTTGATCGAGGCTCCACCTCCTTTCTGCAGATAACAGTTTGCCCTTTATTAGTTTAGGCCGTTTCCGCTCATTTTTTGGATGCAAAAGGTGTATTCTTCGCCTAAGCGAATCGCCAAATACCACACCGCGGGATATTCGTTGCCCTCGATCAAGGTGTACGTAAGACGTTCGATATAGAATGCTGTCTCTCCGGGCTGTGTCTGGAGGAGAGAAGCCTCATCGTCGTTTAGCACATGGGCTTCGATTGTATGGATTGTGCGGATTAAGGGGAGATGATATTTCTGGATCAGTAATTGATGAATGGATTGATGCTCCAGATCTTCTTCCATCAACCCAGGACAAAGTTTTTGGGCGAGGTAGCGCCGTTCGTAAACAATGGGTTGATCATTTGCATATCGCAGGCGGGCTATGTAGATGAGGGGCTCGTTTTTATTGACTTTCAGACGGTGGGCGATGGAAGCGTTAGCGGGAAGAATAGCGCATTCCAAGAGCGTTGTCTTGGGTTGCTGATGTTGGCGAGAAATTTCTTCATTGAAATTGCTGAGAGATAAAAAAGGGCGTGTACGCCATGGCTCTTCGACGACGAAGGTGCCCTGACCTTGCTCTGTGCGCAACAGCCCTTCGTGTAAGAGGGTGTTGATCGCTCGGCGCACGGTGCCGCGACTGACCCCGTATTCCTGGCTTAGATTCCATTCACCTGGGATCTTTGAACCGGGAGGATATTCGCCTTGGAGAATGCGTTGGCGCAGAATCTGACTGAGCTGATAGTGTTTGGGTAGCGGGCCAGGGCGGAGCATACAATGTCTCTGTATAGATGTATGTACATCTAAAATATATTCGGTGAACTGGAATCTGTCAAGGTGATTTTTTATCAAGCACAATACACGATGTAGGATAACTGCTTACCCTGTCGCAGTTATTTTGGCATGAGACGATAAGCCTTCCCTGCTTGAAGTATTTGGATTCGCCGAAATTGCTTGGTTGTAACCTACAAGAGAATTGGCTGGACAGATATTATGAAGTAGCCTAAAAATCGTCTTTACTGCAACTTCCCTTGCCTCTTGCAGGCTGGTAAAATTTCGGTATGAAATCTTATGCCTGGATCATCTTAATAGTTGTTTATTTAGCCAGCCTCACCGCTGCAATCAGTCTCTATAAAGCTCCGCCTCTGATGCCGGTGTTGATGCAGGAATTCAATCTTACGCTTAGCTCAGTAGGCGCCTTGATGTCGTTGTTTTCTCTTGCTGGCGTATTGCTGGCGCTGCCAGCTGCGGTGATGTTTCAGCGATGGGGCGCGAAAACCACCATGTTGATCGCTATTGGCGCGGTCGGTCTGGGTAGCACCCTGGGTGCGTTATCCCCTTCCGCCTCGACGCTGATGTTGAGCCGCGCCATTGAGGGGCTGGGAATGGGCGTTCTGGCGGTCGCCTCGCCAACGGCACTGGCATCCTGGTTTCCTCCCGACAAGCGCGGCGCAGCCCTGGGTATTTGGTCTACCTGGATGCCAATGGGCAGCATTCTCATGTCCCTGCTTGCCCCACGCCTGGAGGCGATGTTGGGCTGGGCATCTGTGTGGTGGGCGGGAGCGCCTTTCGCTGCCGGGGTGTTTGTTTCATTTTCTGTCCTGTTTTTCATGCCGGAAAACGCCAATGAGGCCAGCGATAGCGAAACTTTCCACTTTGGCGAAGCGCTGCGCAACCGCGATTTGATGCTCGTCAGCCTGGCGATGTGCTGTTTCACCAGCGTATTCCTGGCGTACAACACCTATCTGCCCACTTTCTTGAATCTGGAGCGTGGTTTCACCCTGACGCAAGCTTCTATGATCGCCAGCCTGGCGATGATGACCAACATCTTCTCTGGGCCGCTCGGAGGAGAGCTTTCGGATCGAATCGGAACGCGTAAATGGGTTGCCGTCATCGGTTTGTTGGTGTTAGCGGGGTTGACTCAGTTGATTTTTCGCGCCTCAAATGGAGCAATCCCTGTTCTAGGGCTGCTGATGGGAGTTTGCACCGGCCCCATCGGCGCAGCGTATATCGCCGCCGTCTCGGAGGCGACTGCTCGACCGCAGATGATTGGCCTGAACATGGCAGTGTTGACCGTTGGAGGCAATCTGGGGACGTTTATCGGGCCATTAGTGTTCGGCGTTGCGGTGCAAGCAACTTCCTGGGTTGCTGCTGCCTTTCTATTGTTGCTGGCCTGCTTGTTCAGTGCTCTGGCTGGTTGGGCAACGCGGGTGCGTTAAAGGAGACCGTTTCACTCCAGCAGTCGCGCTGCGGTGAAGTGGTCGGTGATTAGCACATTGATGAACCTTCCTCGCAGCGCGCCGCGGATGGCTTCCACTTTACGTTTGCCTCCAGCGATGCCCACAGCGCGCTCGGCGCGGCTGAGTTGCTCCAGGCTCATGCCCACCACACGTTGATTGAGTGGACTATCCAGCGGGCGACCGTCGCGATCAAAGAAACGCACCAGGATATCGCCCACTGCGCCATGAGCGCGTAGTTCTTCCAGCTCGCCAGGGGTGAATACATTGCCGCTGGTTGCCAGCAGCGAAGAGGGTTTGACTTCGCCAATCCCCACCAGCGCCAGCGTGACTTGCTCGATGATGCGCATCGTAGCCTGCACATAAGGGTCTTGCAACAATACATTCAGGCTTTCCACGGAGCCAACCACGCCCGGAGCGGGGAGATACACGGCTTCGCCATGCACTAGCTGTGCCAGACGGCTGACCAAGCGCGTAGCGTGTGTCTCTGCAGCTGGGTTGCCCACCCCGCCCAGGATTTGCACCACTTTGACGTTTTTTAAACCAGGCGTGGGGCGCATGGCGTCCACCACCGCCAGCAAGGTGGCGCTCCAGGAAGAAATGCCTACTACGTCATTCGATCGCAGCGCGGTTTCCAGATAATAGGCTGCCGCGGAACCAATATCGCGCACCACCACCTCGTCGTCATCTAGCGTGGCATCCGCCACCACTGCGTCGCGCAACCCATAAGTCTGCATCAGACGATCTTCCAGATCGGGATACACGCCGTTGGGCGGCGAGATAGTGGTGCGCACAATGCGTTCGCCATGGGCGCGCTTGATTAACCGGCTCACCGATGATTGCGAGAGTCGCAGAATCTCGGCGATTTCTGCTTGTTGCATCCCGCGCTCGTAATACAGGCGGGCGACCTTGGTCATTAAACGCAGCTCATCTACGCGCGCCATAACCGCCTCGCAGGAAGGTTGCGAACGTTTAACCGCCGTTGGGGTGGCGATACACGTCCCAGCCCAGGTAAGTATCGAAAGCTTCAGCCAGCACATCCGCCACGCTGCCCATAGTCATGGCGACATGATGCTCGAAGCCGTTGTTGCAGATGTATTTCAGCAATCCCTGCAAGTCCGGCACATGGATCACCGCCCGATGACCGAAGGTATCCAGCGGGTCGTCGGTCAGTTCGCCCTCCCCCATATAGGCGCGGATCATGCCAAAAGCGTCGTCGGTGCTTACACGGGCAAAGGTCGCCGGACCAGCCTGCGCTCTTCCGGCCATCGCTCCGTAGGTATTTTCTTCACCCAATGTGGTGCCCAGGATAGGGGCGGTCTTGATTTCGATATCTGGAATAAAGCTTTTCGCCCAGTTGCCGCAATGGAAGAAAACGCAACGGTTCGGATCTTCCCCGTAGTTGTTATTCCAATCCACCAGCGCGCCGGGAGTGCCGGAGGCAAGTTGCAGAGCATACATGGATACTACACCAGTGATGTCCACTTCGCAGGCGGAAGGCATCAGCCTATCGCTCATCATGCTCATCAATGTGCAGACATTCACGCCATAGTTCTTCTGGATCGAAGTCCAACATTGCAGTGCTGAAGCCTGTAGGTCTTGCGAAGCCATCCAGTCGCCGATGACCACGCCTAACTTTGCCATGCGGATCATCGCCTGAGACGGCACACTATCATGTCTGGCGTATGCGCCGATTTCTTCCAGCTTTTCCTTAACCCTGGAGTCGTCATCCGAGAGGCGCGCCGCCCAACCCAACACCTCCGAAAGGTCGAGCGTGGTCACACTCAAGCCGCTTGCCTGCAACAGTTTTTCGCTGTAGCGTACGGTGTTGAACGCTCCAGGCCGCGCGCCGATAGCGCCCAGACGGGCGTTGCGCAGCCCTTTGACCACGCGGCATACACCGAGGAATTTCTCAAGATCGGCGCGAAAACTATCGGTCAGCGGGCGTATAGTATGGAGGCTGGTAAGGCTGAAAGGGAATCCGTATTGGCGCAGGTTGTTGCACACCGAAATCTTGCCGCAAAAGGCGTCTCGCCGACGTTCAACATTAAAAGCTTCCAGGTCATCGGGGTAAGCCTGAACTAGAATGGGAACGTTCAATCCGGAAAGCTTGATCGTATCCGCAACGCCCTTCTCGTCGCCAAAATTGGGCAACACGACCAGCACGCCGTCAATTTCGTCGCGATGTTTCTTGAATAGCTCAGCGCAGATCTTGGCGTGTTCGTAGGTTTCCACCGAGCCGAGTTTGGTTTCTTGCTCACCAACCATCACGGGTCGAATGTCCATTTCGGCGAACAGTTGCAAGATGTCCCGCCGCGCTTCGCTCACCAGGTGATCTGGAAAGAAGTCGCGGTTGCCGAAGATAACGCCTAAAGTGGATTTTGTCATCGTAAAACACTCCTTCACAATATTTCTATTTCAGGGGAGCAAATTTCTTTTGTCCATTTGCGTCCCGACGTGAATACCTTGTCGCCATACTCGCAATCCAGTGTTGTTAAAGACTCAGCCCGCCGACGGCTCGCAGAAATGCGCCGATGATTCGGTCGTCTAAAATATCCTCATCGGCGTGCTCTAGCGCTCTTTCAGATAAAAGCTGTTCCACTACATAACGCGCCCAATCATCCAACGTGTAATCCCACCGGAATAATGGCAGATCGCGTAGAAAGCGATCTATTGAGAAAGCCACATTAAAGCGCGTGAGAGCGTGCAGCAGGCAATCTCGAATTTCAGGGTGATCTAAAGCGGCGATCAAGTCGGTAGGGATATGCACGATGTTAGGCTGAACGCCCAGCGCCCGGGCAAAGAGTTGTACATAGCCATCATGAGTGGTGAAGGTAGGATGCCCGCAAGTGTAATCTTTGCCAATAGCAGGCGGAAAGTCCACCAGGGCGGCGATCATTTTTCCGGTGTTATAAGCCGATCCAACGTGCATCAATGTTGTCCCGTCGCCGGGGACAAGCACGGGGCGTCCGGTCTGTAGGCGGCGCAACATATGAACGCCTTGTGCGCGCGACATGAAAGAAAGGATGAAGCGCGGCCCAAACGCATAGGCCGGACGGACGATGGTGAGCGGGAATTGGGTGGGGTGAAAGCGTGGTCGCAGGATTTCTTCGCAAAGAAGTTTATTCTGCGCATACGGCGATTGCAGCTCTGCTCGCCAGGGATCGTCTTCACGAAATGGCAGGCGCGTCAGCGGGTAACCGTATACATCAACGGTGCTGACAAAAATGAATTGACGCACCCGCCCGGCGAACAAATGGAAGTTCTGCTGCGCATCTTCCGGGGTGAAGCAAATAAAATCCAGCGCCACATCTGGATGAAAATCTTCCAGGGCGTCTTGCAACGCAGCTATGTCGCTTCGCTGCCCGCGATAGGCCTTGACGTTCGCCGGCAATTCATTGAAATGCCCACCGGAAGAGAACACTCCCACTTGATAGCCACGCTCCAGCAGCCCCTGAATAGCGCTGGCAGAGAGGGTTCCCGGTCCGCCAATGAAAAAAGCTTTATCTGCCATGCTGCCCTAGAGCTTGAAGCCCCACGCGCCAGCGGTGAGCATTACATTCGCGTAAGGGGTGAATTCTGCGCTGCGGATGATCGCCCGGCTGGCGGCGGATTGTTTTTTGAACTCCACGTGCGGGATCATCTGCACTGGAACATCTGGCAAGATGCTTTGAATGCCCTCCAGGATGTGTGGACTGTATTGCAGAATTTCTTGCGCCACGGTGATTTTCTCAACGAACAGTTCGCTGGTCACTACTTCCAGCGTTTCGAGGAAAGCGGGAACGCCGGGTTTGAGCGCCAGATCAATGCGACGCGTCGTTTGGGGGATTGGGAAGCCGGCATCCACCACGGTCAGTACATCGGAATGTCCCATGCTGGCAATGACGGCTGAAATTTCGGAATGAATAATGCCAATTTTTTTCATTTTTAAACTCCTGGGTTGGAACGCGACTGGATGAAGGCTTCTACCTCTGATCTTTTCGGCAGAGAGGGCTGCGCTCCGTGACGAGTGACCGAAATTGCCCCTGCCGCGCTGCCCAACTGCGCCGCTTCCGTCAGCGACATGCCCTCGCTCAGGCCGACCGCCAATCCGGCCACAAAAGCGTCACCGGCGGCGGTGGTATCCACCGCGGTCACACGAAAGGCGGGTAAAAAGGTGAATTGCGGTGGAGACTGAGCGGCATCCAGTAGAAGAGCGCCACGCTCGCCAAGTGTGAGCGTCACGCTACCGCCTGTCCATTCGTGTAGCTGAAGCGCCGCTTGGCGCGCGCCGGCTTCGTCGCTCGTTTCGATATGTGTCAAGGCTGCGGCTTCAAATTCATTGGGGATGATGATATCCACCCATTGCAACAACTCCGGCGGCAATGGCTGGGCCGGTGCGGGATTAAGCGCCACGCGGGCTCCATGCTCCCGCGCGAGACGGGCAGCGGTTAGGATGGCTTCCATTGGCGTTTCCAGGGGCATAACCAACATATCAACCTCTGCCAACGCTGAAAAAGCCGCTGCCACTTCTTCGGCGCTGACGGCCATATTCGCGCCGGGCGCCACTGAAATGTTATTCTGTCCGCTGTCCTCCACGGTAATCAGCGCTACGCCAGTGGCGCGCTGGTCATCTATCTTAATAAAATCGGTTCGCACGCCTTCCTGACGCAGGTTTTGCAACAAAGTTTCGCCGAACGAATCCGCTCCCACTCGTCCAATCATACACACCTGCGCTCCCAGGCGCGCCAGCGCCACCGTCTGGTTTGCGCCCTTGCCGCCTGGAAATGTGGCGAAGCTATGTCCGGTGATCGTCTCGCCGGGTTTGGGAATCACCGGCACGCGCACCACCAGATCTATGTTCAGCCCGCCCAAGGTTACAATTTGCGGTTTGTGTAGGGTCATGCGCTCAAATCCCCTGGGGGCAAGCACATCGCTGCCCCTTTTTTGATAGCCCGTTCATTGAATGGAACTGGAGAACGGGGATACATTCAACAATTAGGAAGGGAAAGCTGGGGCGTTCGAACGCCCCAGCTTTCCGAGAGGCGATTACTGCGCCTGTACGGCGAATGGATTACCGAACAGAGCTGCCAAGAAGCGCAGAACCAACGCGCCAGAAGGAGCAGGCGTTGGGCAGGCTTCAGTGGAGCCGGTGGGGGCGAATTGCTTGTACTGGCAGGCGTTCTCTGGGGTGAGCAACACCATGTCAATGGACTGCTTCTCCGGCTTGCCGGTGCTGCCGGTCTTGATGTACTGGTCAGCCTGGATAGCAGCCTGGATAGCCATTTCCGCTACGGGCTGCAAAGCGGTAGCCTTCAGTTCGCCCTTCATAATGGACTGGATGGCGTCATCCGAACCGTCGAAGCCGACTACGATCACGTCCTTGCGACCAGCAGCCAACAGCGCAGCCTGAGCGCCTAGAGCCATGGTGTCGTT
>DYGV01000089.1:4046-16302 GCA_020724505.1 Anaerolinea thermophila | reverse complement strand
TTAATCCCCACCTGGTAAATCAACCGCTTGATTGCTGCGGCGTCGGCATTGTTGGCTGGCCGAAGGGAAAAAGCCTGCACCCTTTACACCCCCACTTGGGTAGCGAAATCGGCGATCATTTGGGCAAGCTGATCAGGGCGTTGTAAGGGTATGTCGTGAATGGCGTCGTCCATCCATCGCACTGTCAGATGATGCATTGTTGCTTGCGCCTGAGCGACGCCGCGCTCTTTCGCCTGCAAGTAGCCCTGATCCATGTCTGTCATTGGTTCTGGCGGCTTGGCGGGGATGAACAAAGCCGGACAGTGAACTTTGGGATAATACTCGAAGGTAGGAAAATCCCATATGGAACGCACAATTTGCATGTGAGATTCCAATTTGAGACGGGGGTAAATTCGATCCTCTTCATCAATTTCGAAATTTGCCAGCATGATAGAAATAGCTTGCTCGGAGGGATTCCAATGAGAATTCCATTGACGCAAACGAGTGATGAACTCATTCAAAGGCATGCCAGCCAGTGGGGGCGGGGTTAACATACGACGGGCTTCTTCCCAGTCGGGCAGAGCCTCAGATAATTGAGAGACGCCGCCATCCACCAGTACAATGCCGCAAGGCGAATACGGACCGGAGGCAAATCGGGCGGCGTAATTCAGCAGAATGAAACCGCCCCATGAATGGCCAACCAACAATGGATGTTCCAGATTGCACGCACGAATAAACGCCGCCAGGTCGCTGGTGATGGTTTCAATATCATATCCTTCATCAGGTTTATCGCTCAATCCATGACCGCGGGCGTCCAACGCATAGAGGGCATAGCCCATTTTTGCCAGCAGTGGAGCGGTCATTTCCCAGATGCGGGCATTGGAGGCCAGGCCGTGATGAAATATGATAGGAGCGCCGTTGCCGTTGCGATTCCAATAAAGATAATGAATTCGGATACCATTAATCAGCAGATAAGAAGAGTTCATCTTACCTCAAACGATTTTGCACTTTCTCGCTCTTCAACTCGCGCAATGCGTCCGAGGCGATCCACCGGGCGGATTTCGAGGGAATCTTTTGAATGGCTTCGGCAGTTTGGATCGCCAGGCGATTTAAGCGCTGGTTGCGCTTTCCAATGTTGCGCAGCGCCCAATTGATCGCTTTCTTTACATAATTTCGCTCATCGGTCGCGTGGCGCGTAATGACCGGGAAGAACTGCTCTAATTGCTCATCTGATGCTGGTTTGTCGCGCCACGCCAGCTCGGCTATCAGGGCGAATGCAGCACGTTTAACAAATTCCTCCGACCGCTCGGCCCATTGGATCGCTTTTGAATAGGCATAGGGAGTTACACCGAATAATCCACATACCTGGTCGCAGGTATCCCAAGAATCGAAATCGGCAACCCATGTTTCCATCAGCTCTTCAGTGACTTTTTGTGGATCGGCTATGTAGGAAGCAAGAATACGGGCTTCATGATAGCCGCTATCCCAAAGCTCCAGAGCCAGGTTGTGGTCAACGCCAATCTTTTTGGCGATCTTCCGCAGGTCGTAGATCGAGATGCCCAAGGTTTGATGGGGGTTGATGCCAAAACGCGCCATACCGGCTACATTACCCGGGTTCGCCATTGATTTTAGTTGTTCGAGGATTGCAGAGGCCGATTCTGACATGCACTTGAGTATAATGGATTTTGTTCCTATTGTGGTGAAACTTGGGTTGCGTTATACTGGAACGAAACATCAGCCAAATCATCCAACTGGAGGAGACAATGAGCGAGGAGATGCAATTTCCCTTTCTAACCCAGGAACATGAGATGATCCGACAGGCGGCGCGCGATTTCGCTCAGAATGAGATCGCCCCCATTGCAGCGGAATTCGACGAAAGCGGAGAATTTCCATATAAAACCATCCGAAAGATGGGCGAGATGGGATTCATGGGCATTGAAGTGCCGGAAGAATACGGCGGCGCTGGGATGGATACATTGGCTTACGTGTTGGCTTTGGAAGAAATTTGCAAAGCCGATGCTTCTCATGGCACCATCATGTCGGTGAATAATTCGTTGTACGCCTATGGATTATTGAAATTTGGCAGCGAAGAACAAAAGCAAAAATATCTGGCTCCGGTGGCTTCTGGCCAAGCCATTGGGGCTTACTCGCTCACTGAGCCAATGTCTGGATCGGATGCGGGGACGATGCGCAGCAGGGCGGTGCGCAAAGGCAATGAATACATCATCAATGGACGAAAGTCCTGGGTGACCAGCGGTCCTGTGGCAGATTACGTTGTGCTGTTCACCATGACGGATCCCGAAAAAGGGCATCGAGGCATCACCGCTTTTCTGATTGACGCTAAGAAACCTGGTTTCATCCGCAGCAAGAAAGAGCCAAAATTAGGTATCCGCGCTTCAGCCACTAGTGAAATCGTGTTCGAAGATTACCATGCCAGCGTTGAAGACCGGCTTGGAGAAGAGGGCGAGGGTTTTAAGATTGCCATGACGGTGTTGGACGCGGGGCGCATTGGCATCGGCGCGCAGGCGCTGGGAATTGCCGAAGCAGCATACGAAGCCAGCCTGGAGTACGCTCGCCAACGGGAGGCGTTTGGTCAGAAGATCGGCCAATTTCAGGGGATCGCCTTTCAACTCGCCGATATGAAAACGCAAATCGAAGCCAGCCGGCTGTTGGTCTATCACGCCGCGTTGGCAAAGGAGCGCTCCAAAAAGACCGGCGAACGGTTTACTTTGGAAGCGTCTATTGCCAAGTTATATGCCTCAGAGATGGCTTGTTTTGTGACCGACGCCGCGATCCAAATCCATGGCGGTATGGGTTATAGTAAAGAGCTCCCCATCGAACGATATTATCGTGATGCTCGCATCACGCGCATTTATGAAGGCACCAGCGAAATTCAACGTCTCGTAATTTCACGGCTGGAGTTAGGACTGCGATAAGTATCGGTCAATGTCTAGGCAGACGCTTGAGGCGCTGCAATCCGGCGGTCCAATCGCCCTCCCTGATGCGGTTCTGGAGCAACCGTCTGTTTCGGTTCGACCCGACTCGCGGTTGGCAAGTTTATCGGGTGTCTTTTTTTTAGGGGGGCTGTTGATCTATGTCGCGACGCGCGTGGTTGGAATAACGAAATTCCCGATTTACTTCTTTACCGACGAAGCCATACAGACTTTATTGGCGGCAGATCTGTTGCGGGACGGATTTCGTAGCCCAGATGGCGTTTTCCTGCCTACATACTTCAAAAATGTCTATCAATATAACCTGAGCGTTTCCGTCTATTTGCAGATTGTTCCATATTTGCTATTTGGCAAATCGGTGTGGGTTACGCGGCTAACCCCCATGCTGGTCACGACATTGGCGGCAGCAAGCGTCGCCCTGATCTTACGCGATGGCTTTCGTCAATCGCATTGGTGGGTGGGAACGATGCTTTTGTCCATCATGCCGGCGTGGTTTCTCCATTCGCGCACCGCCTTTGAAGTCACCCTGATGGTCTCTTTTTACGCTGCTGGACTCTATTTCTATATGCGGTATCGCTCTCTGTCGCCGCGCAACATCTACCCGGCGCTGGTCTTCTTCAGCCTGGCTTTTTATAGTTACAGCCCGGGGCAGATGGTTGTGGCAACGAGCGGGATCTTGTTACTTCTATTCGATGCGAAGTATCACTGGCGGCAACGGCGGACGCTGATCTGGGCATCAGGGTTATTGATCTTGCTCGCGCTGCCCTATGTGCGTTTCCGATGGCAGCACCCCACCGCGTTTCGTGAACATCTGGCATGGATCGGTTCGTACTGGGCAGAGCCGCTGCCTTTGGTAGAGAAGCTGCGTCTTTTCACAACTCGCTATTTATACGGGCTGAGTCCTGCATATTGGATGATCCCCAATCAACATGATCTGATCCGTCATGTAATGCGGGGTTATCCACACTTGCACGGGATTTGCGCCCCTTTGCTTGGCATTGGACTCTGGCGCTTGATCAGCCGGCTGCGTTTTCCAGAGAATCGCACAACACTGGCGGCGCTGTTGGCGGCGCCTTCAGGAGCAGCGCTGTTGGACATTTCCATCACTCGCGCTCTGGTGATGATGATACCAGCGGCGATTTTAGCTGGGTTAGGGGCTAATGCTCTTTTACACTGGCTGGAAAGGTTCCGCATCTGTCCAAAAGCGCTGGGGGTTGGTGCATTTACCTTTTTGAGTGTAATCAACTTCTGGATGCTGCGCGATGCGTTGGTCAATGCGCCAACCTGGTTCACCGATTACGGTCTGGGTGGAATGCAATACGGAGCGCAACAAGTGTTTTCTGCGACTTTAGCGGCGGCGAAAGAGCTGCCAGGAGTAGAGTTTGTCGTCTCGCCGGTGTGGGCGAACGGTGCAGACGTGCTGGCGCGTTTTTTCCTGCCTCGGGACGCGCCCGTGCGTCTGGAAGGAGTGGATGCGATCCTCGTCACGCGCCAGCCGTTAGAGAAACATGTTTTTGTCGTCACTCCGGATGAATACGCGGCAATCGTCGCCAGCCAAAAGTTTGCTCGAGTGCATGTGCGCCAAACGTTACCTTACCCGGATGGCCGTCCAGGTTTTTATTTTTTGGAGCTTGAATATGTGGATAATGTGGATGAAATCCTCGCTGCAGAAGCAGCGGAGAGGCGGCAGTTGACCGCTTCTCAGGTTATCATAGGAGGATCGTTTGCCTGGGTGCGGCACTCTCGCCTGGATATGGGGCAGCCGCAGGATTTGTGGGATGGCCGTGAGCAAACCGTGGCGCGCACGTTGGAAGCCGACCCTTTTGTCATCGAGGTGCATTTCGGGCATCCCAGGACTTTGCGTGGTTTTCACATTGTGATTGGCGATACCGAGGTGCAGGCAACAATCACGGCATATTCACCCGACGGCAAAGTGATACTTCAAACCCAGGCGTTGATAGATGGATCGCCGCAGCAGCCTGGAGGCGATCTCGTTTTTCCTGAGCCTGTAACAGTGCAAACGCTTTTTCTTGAAATAGATGACCTGCGACAGCAAGAGCCAGCCCATGTTCATATCTGGGAAATTCAATTCTATTAGAATGCGTTTTGAATTTCCTCCCATCCCTAACCCCGTCTCCTTCCCGATGGGAGGAAGCCGGGTGGGATGGGTGAGAAAGATAGATTCCAAACATTTTCCACGAAGCATACATGGAGCGACATAAAACATGAAAGCAGTTCTGTTATATCAACATGGCGGTCTTGAAAACCTTCAGTATGCTGATTTCCCTACGCCACAGCCAGGGAGGGGGCAAGTATTGGTGCGGTTGAGGGCAGCGGCGCTTAACCGTCTGGATCTTTGGGTGCGAGTAGGCTGGCCGGGGATACGCCTGGAATATCCGCATATTCCGGGCGCAGATGGAGCAGGCGAAGTCGCCGAGGTGGGGGAAGGGGTGACGCAATGGAAAGTGGGCGATCGAGTGGTGATCAACTCCAACCTGGCTTGCGGTATATGCGATTTTTGCCGCGCGGGCTGGGATAATCGTTGCCGTTCCTGGCAATTGCTGGGCGAAACCGTTCGCGGCACATATGCCGAGTATGTTGTCGTACCGGCGGAGAATCTACTCGCGATACCGGATGGATTTGACGATCGCTCTGCTGCTGCAGCGGCGCTCGTCTTTCATACCGCCTGGCACTCACTGATCGTGCGTGGCAATTTGCGTCCCGGCGAGACCGTTCTGGTTGTGGGGGCGTCCGGCGGCGTCAACACTGCTTCTATCCAAATTGCCAAACTGGCCGGAGCAGTTGTTTATGTTGTTGGCTCAAATTCGGAAAAGCTGGCGCTGGCAGAGTCGTTAGGCGCAGATCATCTCATTGATCGCTCTCAGGATGAAAACTGGTCGAAAGTTATATATAATCTGACGGATAAACGCGGCGTGGATGTCGTCGTGGATAATGTGGGCGTCACCTTCATGCAAAGTTTTCGCTGCGCAGCAAAAGGCGGACGAATCCTGACGGTGGGAAATTCCGGCGGGGCGAAGTTCGAATTTGATAATCGCTATATGTTTGCCAAACATCTCAGCTTGATCGGCTCGACCATGGGGACGAAGACAGATTTTGCTCAGGTAATGAGCCTGATTTTCGCCGGGAAATTGCGCCCTGTGCTGGATCGCGATTTTCCCCTTTCCGAGGCGCAGGCTGCGCAAGAATATCTGGAGAGCGGTCTTCAAATGGGAAAAGTCACCCTCTCTATCTCTCAATGACTATGGCAAAGAGCGCCCGTCGTCCATTTGGCGTAACCGTTTTATCCTGCATGGTGTTTCTCTTAGCAGCGGTGTATTTAGTCCGCTTTACTCAAACTTTATTGACCTGGAAATACCTGGAAACTCTGTTGCCATTTTCGCCAGCGTATCTGGCATTGACGGGGTCGTTTTGGTTTTTTGCGGCGTCGCTCACCGGATGGGGCTTATGGCGAGGCTGGTTTCTTATCCGCCGAGCGACGCCGATTTTTTTGATAGGGTTTTCAGCAGCCTATTGGGGGGAACGATTGTTCCTGCCGAGTTATTCGGAGCGAAATGAGAATTGGCTTTTTGTCGTCGCTCTAAATTTCATCGGGCTTGTATGGGCCATATTCGTACTCAGTAGGCCACAAGCGATCAAGTTCTTTGAGGAGAAGCATGAGCAACCTATCCAAGATACAACATCTGCGTGAACTGCGTGCTCAGGCGCAGTTAGGAGGCGGGGCTGAGCGCATCGAAGCCCAACATCAGCGCGGCAGAATGACGGCTAGAGAACGCCTGGATGTCTTGTTAGACCGCGGGTCTTTCCGTGAATTGGATCCTTTTGTGGTTCACCGCACCCACGATTTTGGCCTGGATCAGCAAAAATATTTGGGTGATAGCGTCGTCACTGGCTGGGGAACGATCAATGGCCGGTTGGTGTATGTTTTTTCGCAGGATTTTACGGTTTTTGGCGGCAGCTTGGGCGAGGCCCATGCCGAGAAAATCTGTAAAGTGATGGATATGGCGTTAAAAAACGGTGCGCCAATCATCGGCTTGAACGACTCGGGCGGGGCGCGTATTCAAGAAGGTGTGGTATCGCTGGGTGGTTACGCGGATATTTTTTTACGCAATACATTGGCTTCTGGCGTCATCCCTCAGATCAGTGCCATTATGGGACCTTGCGCTGGCGGCGCGGTATATTCTCCGGCGTTGACCGATTTTATCTTCATGGTGAACAATTCCTCTTATATGTTCGTAACCGGACCGGATGTGGTGCGCGCTGTGACGCACGAGGAAGTCAGCTTCGAGCAGTTAGGCGGCGCGGCGGTGCACGCTGAGGTGTCTGGTGTCTGCCATGTGATCTGTGAGAGCGAAGTGGAGACGCTCAAGCAGATTCGCCGGTTGATGACTTTTCTGCCGCAGAATAACATGGAAGATCCACCCTATATGGATACCGGCGATGACCCTCTTCGCTCGGACGCCAGGCTGGATGACCTGGTGCCGGATGATCCTTCAAAGCCTTATGACATGAAAGACGTGATTCGTTTGATCGTTGATAATGGGGATTTTTACGAAATTCATGAACGATATGCCATGAACATTGTGGTGGGGTTTGCCCGCCTGGGAGGTCATGCGGTGGGCATCGTCGCCAACCAACCCGCGGTACTGGCAGGTGTGCTGGATATTAATTCTTCCGAAAAGGCTGCCCGCTTTATTCGTTTTTGCGATGCTTTCAACATTCCACTGGTGACTTTCGAGGACGTACCGGGATTTCTCCCCGGCACAGTACAGGAACATGGCGGAATCAGCCGCTCAGGCGCGAAATTGCTTTTTGCCTATTGCGAGGCTACAGTTCCCAAGCTTACTGTCATTACGCGTAAAGCCTATGGTGGCGCGTATGACGTGATGAGCAGCAAGCACATTCGCGGGGATCTCAATTTAGCCTGGCCTACCGCAGAGATTGCCGTGATGGGACCGGAAGGGGCAGTGAATATCATCTTCCGTAAAGAGCTTGCTCAGGCTGAAGACCCTGTACAGCGCAAGGCGGAGCTGGTGGCGGATTATCGCGCCAAGTTTGCCAACCCGTATATTGCTGCGTCGCGTGGCTATATTGATGATGTGATAGAGCCGCGTGAGACTCGCCCGCGGTTGATCAACGCTTTGGAGATGCTTGCCAACAAACGGGATAGCAACCCACCAAAGAAACATAGCTGCATTCCACTCTAAGCGGAAACAGGAGAAATAAGCCTCATGTTCAATAAAGTGTTAATTGCTAATCGCGGCGAAATTGCAGTGCGCATCATCCGCGCCTGCCGGGAACTTGGACTGCAAACCGTAGCAGTCTATTCAGATGCTGACCGACAGGCGTTGCATGTACGTTACGCGGACGAGGCTTATCGTCTGGGGCCGGCCCCGGCGCGCGATTCGTATTTGCGAGCTGACCGCATTCTGGAAATCGCGAAACAATCCGGCGCTGGCGCGATCCACCCAGGCTATGGATTCCTGGCAGAACGAGCGGATTTTGCCCAAATGTGTGTAGATGAAGGATTGGCATTTATAGGTCCGAAACCTTCTTCGATCACTGCCATGGGTGATAAAGCGGTTGCTCGCGCTACCGTCTCCGCGGCGGGCGTGCCGGTGGTGCCGGGCACCGAAGGTGAGGGCGCTTTGAGCGACGATGAATTACTAACCTTGGCGCCGAGCATCGGTTTTCCGTTGCTTATTAAAGCCACAGCCGGCGGCGGTGGTAAGGGAATGCGCGAGGTGCGCAGCCTGGAAGAGATGCCAGAGTTGGTGCAATCTGCTCGGCGCGAGGCGGAGGCAGCTTTTGGCGATGGCAATGTGTATTTGGAGAAGCTGGTTGAGGGGGCGCGCCATATTGAGATTCAGATATTGGCAGATACCTTTGGGAATACTATCTATTTGGGGGAACGCGAATGTTCGCTTCAACGGCGGCACCAAAAATTGCTCGAAGAGGCGCCATCTCCCTTCGTGGATGGCGATGACGAACTACGTCAACGCATGGGGATGGTCGCCGTCCGCGCCGCTCAATCGGTGGGTTACGTCAACGCCGGCACGATTGAATTTCTGGTGGATAAAGACAAAAACTATTATTTTTTAGAGATGAATACCCGCTTGCAGGTGGAACATCCGGTGACCGAGATGGTTACCGGAATAGATATTGTAAAAGAACAGATTCGCATTGCGCGTGGCCGACCCTTGCGTTATTCCCAAGAAGATGTGCAATTGAACGGTTGGGCGATCGAGTGCCGTATCAACGCTGAAGACCCTTATAATAATTTTCTGCCTTCCATTGGGCGCATTACTCACGTTTCTACGCCTACCGGCCCCGGTGTGCGCGTGGATAGCGGCATTTACCCGGGTTTTGAAATTTCTCCGTATTATGATTCGCTTATTTCAAAGTTGATCACTTGGGGGGAAACGCGGGCAGAAGCCATCTTACGCATGCGCCGCGCACTGCAAGAATTTATCCTGGTGGGCGTGCGAACCAATATTCCCTTCCATCAAAGCTTGATGGATTCGCATCGCTTTATGGGCGGTCAATTCGATACGCGCTTTATCGAGCAGCGCTTCTCGATGGAAGCTGCGGAAATCAATAAAGATGATCAGGCTGAAATCGCAGCTATCCTGGCTACCCTGGTCGCGCACCGCCAGACGCAGCGCGCTGCCAATATCGTTCAGCGAGGCGCACGGGATACTTCCAACTGGAAATGGTTGGGACGTTGGGAGCGTTTGCAAAGGTGAGGTAGGAGAGGATGAAATATATCACCACAATTGGCGAGCGGGAATTTCTGGTCGAAATCTTGGATGATAACCAGATTACCGTCAATGGCAGACTTTATCATGTGGATTTTCAAGACATCAGCGAACAACCGGTGTATTCTTTGTTGTTGGATGGTAAGTCTATAGAGGCGTATGTCTATCCGCTGGACAAAATCTGGCAAGTTTTGCTAAATGGGCGTCTCTATCCAGCATTGGTGGAAGACGAACGGGAGCGTAGCCTGAGGGTCGCTGCTGGAAGCGAGGTGCAGGGACGAGGCGAGTTTCAACTCAAGGCGCCGATGCCGGGTCTGGTGGTAGCCGTAGCTGTGGAGGAAGGACAGCAAGTGGAGAAGGGAGATGTCCTGGTGGTGTTGGAGTCGATGAAGATGCAAAATGAACTCAAGTCGCCGCGTTCTGGGAAGGTGAGTCGCGTTCGTGTGGCATCTGGCAGTCGCGTCGAACAGCAAGAGACGCTCTTAACGGTGAGCTGAAAAATCGAGGAGCCATGATTCGGAAGAACCAGGAAATTGAAGTTAAATTTTATGTGGCTGATCTTGCCGCGATTGAGAGGCGGTTGCGTGAATTGGGCGCATCTCAAACCCAGGCGCGCACTTTGGAGCTCAATTTGCGCTTCGACACGCCGGAGCGTGAGTTAGAGCGGGATTTTCGGGTGTTGCGCTTGCGTCAGGATACGCGGGCGCGTTTGACTTATAAAGGACCTGTCTTGGGTCATCAAGGCGTTCGTGTCCGCCAGGAGATCGAATTTGAGGTGAGCGATTTCGACGCTGCGCGCGAGTTCTTACAGGCGCTTGGCTATCGGGTGAGCATGACCTACGAGAAATATCGCGCCACGTATGAGGTGATGGGTGTGGAGGTCTCACTGGATGAGATGCCGTACGGTAACTTTGTTGAAATTGAGGGGCCGGATTCTGAGACCATCCAGATCATGAGCGCCAGGCTGAGTTTGGATTGGGAAGCCAGCATACCCAGCAGTTATGCCGTGTTGTTTGAAGCGTTGCGGGGGCGACTGGGGCTGCCGTTTCGCGATCTGATCTTTCAGAACTTTGAGGGCATCGAAGTTAGCCCGGAGATGCTGGGTGTGCGTCCGGCGGATCAGGCACAGGGTTGGGGATAAGCTAACGGCGATTACTGTTCCGACGCAAAAAATCAATCCAGCGAGTTCTGATTCCACCGTAACTGTATGGGAACAGCGTCCACATCCAACAATTGCCTCAGCGCGGACCTGAACCTCTCTGCCTCGCCCGTAGTGATAAACTGGGTGCGGTTTGCCGGATTAGGGAATTGTTGAGAGGAAATATCTCCGGTGAGCAAGCCGCGCGCAAGGAGTTGACGGCGCGTTTGTTTAGCGACAGCCGGGGCGGGGTCAATCACTCGAACATCTGCTCCGGCGATCTTTTGAATCGCGGGGATGACAAAGGGGTAGTGGGTGCAACCCAAGACAATCGTATCTATTTTTGCCAGCAGCATTGGCTCCAACGCCTCGGATAAAATCCGGTAGGTTTCTGGAGAGTCCAACTCGCCGGCTTCGATTTGCTGCACCAAGCCCGGGCAGGTATGGGGGATCAGCCGCACATTACTGGCAAAACGTTCAACCACTGAAGCGTACAACTCTCCTTGAAAGGTGGCTGGCGTTGCCAGCACACCGACGACCCCGCTCAGGGTGTGTTCGGCTGCCGGTTTAACCGCCGGCTCCATACCCACAATTGGGGTGGCGGGAAACTGCGCCCGCAAGTGGTGCAACGCCGCTGCGGAAGCCGCGTTACAAGCTACAACGATGATTTTGCACCCCTGCGAGATCAAATATCGGCTGATCGCCTCGGCGAATAAGCGCACCTCTTCCAATGGGCGTGGCCCATAGGGCACATGTGCCTGGTCGGCCAAGTAGATAACCGGTAATTCAGGGATGGTTTGCCAGATGGCGCGTAAGACGCTCAATCCCCCAACGCCTGAATCGAATACGCCGATCCGCGCGATCGAATCATTGGACATAATCGGGCGCTTCTCGCTGAACATCGCCTCGCTGTCGCTCAGACCAATCCGATGCAGCGGCGACAAAATCTCGAAAGATGGCTTGCATCGAAGGATGAGCCGGCAACCACTCTGGGTGCCATTGTACAGCTAGCCCATAAGGATGAGACGAAAGTTCTATCGCCTCGATGACGCCATCAGGCGCATATGCAGTCGGCCTGACCGAAGGAGCAAGCTGGCGGATTCCTTGATGGTGTAAGCTGTTGACCGGCGCTTCTCCATGACCGACGATCTTGTGCAGGCGGCTATTCGTTTCGATTCGCACGTCATGCGCCAGATAATCCCTCGGCCAATCAGGATAATACTGATGACGTAAAGAGCCAGGGCGTTGATCGAGGATGTCTTCGTACAATGTTCCTCCCAGAGTGACATTAATCATTTGTAAGCCGCGACAGATGCCTAAAAAAGGCATTCCATTCTCGATTACCCGCTTGACCAGGTGAATTTCAACTCGATCGCGGTCTAAATCTATTTCATCCACCAGCGGATGCATCT
>DYGV01000089.1:0-4036 GCA_020724505.1 Anaerolinea thermophila | reverse complement strand
CCGGTGAATAGAACGCCATCCAGGCCAGAGAGTTTGCGGTCCAGGGCGGCCTCGGTCAATCCCAAAGGGATGAACAATGGCGCAGCGCCAGCCGCGCTCAAAGAGCGCACGTAGGCTTCTTTGATCGCAAGCTGTGGTTGACCATAAGGATCAATCTGTCGAAAAGTAGTGAGTCCAATGAGAGGCGTAATCATGGTAATCGGAGATGGCAAAACAAAAAAGCGTCCTGGGGGGAAAGAGTTCACCCAGGACACTTATCTAAATACACAAACTCAGGAGAATTTTTGCTTCAAGCGCGCGCTCTTACCGGTGCGATCGCGCAAATAATACAACTGCGCTCGGCGGACCTTTGAATGGCGTTCTACCTGCACCTTTTCAATCCGCGGTGAACGCAGCAGGAAAGTGCGCTCCACGCCAATGCCGTTGCTGGCGATGCGGCGAACGGTGAAATTGCCGTTATTTCCGCCGCCGCGCATGCGAATGATCGTGCCGCGAAATTCCTGAATGCGCTCGTTATTACCTTCTTTGATGCGCAGGAAAACTTTTACTGTGTCGCCTGGGCTAAGCTCCGGGATATTCGGATTATCGGGTGCCTCTACAGATTTTAACAACTCTTGACTGCTCATATCTAATCCCTTACTTTATCGTATTCAGATCATTGCCGCCGACGCAACACGCTCGGCAAAACAAAGCCGCCTCGGGCGGCGCGGTTTTGGATTATACCATAAAGTAAAAACTACAGGTTAATTTCGAGCCGCGTACCCTGTCCAGGGGCGCTTTCGATCTTCAACTTTGCGCCGATGAGTTCGGCGCGTTCTTGCAGACCCAACAGGCCGTAATGTCCAACCGCGGCGAACTCGGAAGGGTTGTGGGGAAGCCGAAATCCAACGCCATCGTCCTCGACCACCAGGCGGATAGATTGCGGAGTAAAGGTCAGGTTGACCGATGCGCTGGCAGCTTGCGCATGGCGGGCAACATTATTGAGCGCCTCCTGAGCAATTCGATAGAGGGCCAATTCCACCGGAGCATCCAGGCGACGTTCGTCGCCCTGGCAGTTGAAACTCACCCGTAAACCGGCAACCTGACTGGTCTCCTGCGCCAACATCTTCAGCGCGGCTACCAATCCTAGTTCCTCCAGGTAGATCGGTCGCAGGGCGCGGGTCAGGCGCCGCAGGTTTTCAATGGTTTGCTCGGTCAGGTCGGCAATCTCAGCAAACGACTGGAAAGAATCCTGCGGCGCGCTCTCTTCGGCGCGATCCTGGGTTGAGCGTTCAACTGAGCTGCGCAGGCGGGCAATTTGCACGCGCTGTTTGAGCGCGATGAGCGCCTGAATCGTGTCGTCATGAAGTTCGCGCGCCAGACGGCGACGCTCATCTTCTTGGGCAGAAGTGATCGCTCCTATGTAATGATGCAGGCTCTGCTGAGCAGCCTTTACCTGTTGCGCCATTTGGATCATCTCATTCTGCAAATGGCGAATTTCAGCTATGCCGCCAACTGGCGTTGTAATAGAATAAAAGTCACCAGCGGCAAGCTGAGCTGCTTTGGTTTCTAGCTCTTGCAACGGACGGATGATTTGGCGTGCAGCGAACCATAGCGCAATGACTGCCAACAACAGCGCCGGAACAAGGACCAGCGGCGCGGCCTGGGTGGCGCGCAAAAGAGGCGTATCCAACATTTCCCACGCTTCCTCGCTGATCAGCCCCCAACCCAGTGTTTCTACTGGACTGTAAGCGATGACATGCTCGCTTTTGCCCACGCGCTGAAAAGTCACGCCGCTCTCGCCGCGCAGAGATTCCGTCAAACCGGCATGACGCTGGAGATCTTCTTCGCTGAACAAATAGCCCAGACGATAGATCGTTTTCCCCTCTTGATCTACCAGGATGAACGATGATTGGCGGCCATCTGCTGTATGAACATTCAACAAGCTGGATGCCAGGCTTGCTGCAGAGAACGCGCCAGCCGCGATGCGTTGGTCGTCAGGGGTCAAGTACAGGATCACTACCAGACGCTGATTGCTGAAAGGGTGATTCACCTGGCTGGGTAAAATGCGCAGCGCATCGCCGCTTTCGACCATTTCATTTCCAATAGCTTGGATGATCGGCGAAAATGATCCCCAGACCGCGAGATCGCGGCTGGCAGCTTCCATTTTGCCGCTTAGGTCGAAGAAGGCCAAACCGACGTCGAAATCGGCGTGTAAAAAATCGTGGCTGGCAAGCAGGTTGAGCAGGGCTGAGGCCTCTACCCCTTGCGCTTCCAGTGCAAGCATACGCATTGCATTAGCACGCTGGCGCACCTGTCCGGCAATGGCTGCGGCGGCGGTGCGAACAGCCAGCGCGTCGCGCTCACCCACCAGATCTCGCATGGCTTTCTGGTGCAACGCCAGGCTGCCAAAAGTGATCGCCAGCAGCAGGGCGGTTAATGGCAGGATGGTTATGAGAAAGAGCTGCACTGAAAGACTGCGCCCGCCATAAAACCGGCTTAGGGTGAGGCGGCGCCTATTCGGAGATGGCGCCAAGGTCATAGGCAATCCACCCCAGCGAGACAGCGCGCATCACTGCTTCGGTGCGGCTGGAAGCTTGCAGTTTATCGAAAATGCGCGCCAGATGCCCTTGTACGGTGCGATCGCTGATGTTCAATTGAGCGCCAATGGCTTTGTTGGTGTATCCCTTGGCCGCGAGTTGAAGGACTTCCAGTTCGCGCTCGGTGAGCGCTTCCACGGGCGAGAATTTGCCTGCGCCGGTCATCTGAGCGACCAGCTTGCGAGCAATTTCGGCGTTTAGTACAGTTTTCCCTTCGTGAACATCGCGTACCGCCTGGATCAACTCCTCAGGCGAAGCAGTCTTAAGCACATAACCATTCGCGCCAGCCTGCATCACCGCAGCGATAAATGGATCATCGTTGTACGCTGTGAGGATCAACACCCCCACGTCTTTATATTCAGCGCGCACCCTGCGGGTTGTCTCGATGCCGTTGACTTTGGGCATTTGGATGTCCAGCACCGCCACATCGGGATGCATCTGACGGATCAGGAGCTCAGCCTCTTCGCCGTTTTCGGCTTCGGCAACCACCTGAATATCGCCGGCGTACTCCAGGATTTGACGAATGCCGGCGCGCACGACTGTATGGTCGTCAGCCAGGATCACCCGAATAGACTCATCATTCATGTAGCATTTCTCAATAGAAGGATGCTAAAAGTATAACGTATTTCTTAGACGCAGTCTGCATCTTTTTCGCGCTGAAGAGCTACAGGTTACTCAACCTTGAGCGGTATGTCTAGCTTTTCATCCAGCCCGTCCTTTTTCACCTGCACGCTTAGCTTCCAGTTGCCACTCATGCTGAAATTAGCGGTAATGGCGTACACCCCGTTGCCCTGGTCGGCAGCCTTGCCGTGCATAATCATGCCTTTCATGTCAACATGATCGGCGATGACATCGAAATCGGCGCCGGAGAGCGGCTGCCCGTTGCGGTCGAGGACTTTGAATAGTAGCTCAACGTTGCCCACCTTAGGTGGAGAGGGGTTAGTGGTTAACGAGATAGAAATATTGGCGGAGGCGGGCGCTGCTTCCGCGACCGGCGAAGCGTTACAAGCGGCCAAGGCTGCGGCGGATAGGATAAGAGACAACAGAACCAAAATTCGTAAACGCATGGTTTCCTCCAGAGATTCGATAAACTTAGGGGGTGACTTCAACTACAAGCATTAAACCGCCGGGTTCGACATTATTATTGGTAGTGTGATGTAGAATGTGGCAGTGGAGCATCCATTTTCCCGGTTCTGCAGCGATGAACTCCACGTCATAGCGTTCGCCGGGGGCGATGCTCAGCGTGTCTTTGGTGAGTTGCGCTGCTTCAGGGACAGGGTGACCATCGGTAGCTATGATTTTGAAGGGGAAGCCGTGTAGGTGCATGGGGTGGATGAATTGTCCGATGCCGATAAAGCGCAGGCGCACGCGCTGACCGACTTTGACGCGGATGGTTTCTGTAGATGGAAAGGCTTTGCCGTTGATGGTGAAATAATTCGGCTCCATGCCCATCATCG
>DYGV01000088.1 GCA_020724505.1 Anaerolinea thermophila | reverse complement strand
GGTAACTGCGGCGTGAAGACAGGTTTCTTCGACGACTTCGCCGGTGGAAAAGACGATTCTTCCGTTGACACCGGAGTCCTGGCAGCGCCGATCAAATTCAGCGCGGATGGTTTCTATATCCGGCTCGTCTTCACTTTCGTCGCGCCGCACATGCAAGCCGTATATGTTCGATCCCTCGCGCTTGGCGATCACGATCGCCTGTTCAAGCGCGCACCAGCCGTCTTCTTTGCCGTTCAACGGCGTGAGCAAATCAAGGAACAGGTGGTCGTTCGAGCGTCCGAATAGCGATTGGCTGCGCCATTGACCGGCCCGCGCTCCGCTATCCGACTTCACTGGTGCAACGATTTCCAATAGCCGATTTCCCAGACGACCGAGGAAACTATCCACTGCTTTACTGTGTTCTTCAACCAGATGACTGGCGACATGTTCGGGGCGCACGGGGTGTCCCAGCTCTTCTTCCAGCTCCGCACGATGTTCGGCGATCCACAAATACAGGTCGGCTTCAGTGCGGCCCGGAAAACGGCGCAAGATGCCCTGCTGACGGATGAATTCGACGATTGGCAGGTACACGGTGTCGTACCAATGTACCACCGCTTCTTCGTACGAAATATCGCGTTGGAAGTCCAGCCCCATATAATAGCGATGAACGTCAATATGTTCCAAAAGGATGGGATATTGTCCTGGGGCGGTCACGCGCAAATCTGCCTCGGGACGCAACTGATCCAGGCGGGTTCGTTCAAGGAATTGACTGTATTCTGCGATCAGGATCAAATCATCAGGTTTAACGTTGGGATCCAACGGTACACGGCTTTGCACTTCAGTGACATACGCCTGAATATGCTCTGCGCCGAGTTGACGGGCGACAGATACGCGGTGATTGCCGTCTTTTACGAAGTAGGCGTTGCCGATCTTATACACCTCAATCGGGGGGAGGCCAGCCAGCCCAGAAGCGGCAGCTTTCACCCGCACCCAACGTTCTTGCGTTGCCTCATGCAAGGGCAGGAAATCGCGTGTGAAATCGCTGTAGCGCCCCACGCTGCCAACGATGGCATTCAATGGGATGTCTTGCACACCGCGCTCGATGCCACCTTGCAGCCGCAGCATCTGACGAACATCGTCATACGATAGCAAGCGATTAGATGCGCCAGTCAGTCGCGAGAGCAAAGCTTTCAATTGCGCTCGGTTTCGTGCGCGATGAAAATCGTTGATGGCTGTGCTAAGATCTTCTTGAGTCGGTTCAGTGAACATGGATCTTATTTTACCGTATCTGCTCAGCCGACCCTCCGGCAAGTTTTTCAACCAGGCTATTTCGGAGAATCTAGATGACTTAGGAGGCAAGCTACTAGTTGTGCCAGGACAACCTGCAGGAGGTGAGCAGTTACATTTTACCTTTATTTTCGCCAACGCCGACAGGAAACCAATGCGAGCGTGATAAAATCAATTTAAGCGGGTGAAATGCCCCGATGTTCGCATAGATCTGTTGAAATCAAAAATGGAGATAACCCCATGTCTTCGCCGCGACTGACCTTCTTTTGCGAGTTGGAAGCAGAACCTTTGCAAGCGCTTCTAACGGAGCAAATCCTGGCGCGCCTTGCCGCTTTGAAAGCTTCGATCAGTTTAGGGCTTTTAGACCTCAGTCCGAAGCGTGCGGCATGTGTGCGTAGTTTGAACCAGGCTGGCATTCCGGTCACTGCCTGGTTACTGTTGCCAAAAGAACAGGGTTATTGGTTGAATGTTGCCAATGCGCCACAGGCGCTTGACTTTTATGATCGCTTCAAGGCGTGGACAGAGAGTGAGAATCTACAATGGGCGGGCGTTGGTCTGGATATTGAACCAGACATCCGTGAACTGTCCGCATTGGCGAGCAATTGGCCGCGCCAGATTCCGAAATTATTTGGACGTTTATTTTGGGGGCGGCGTGTACAGCGGGCGCGTCAGTTATATAACCAATTAGTTACTCGTATTCATGCAGATGGATATCTGGCAGAGGCTTATCAATTTCCTTTCATCGCCGACGAGCGCCATGCGCATACGACGCTGCTGCAGCGCCTGGCCGGTTTGGTGGATTTGCGCGTGGATCGCGAAGTTTGGATGATCTACACCAGTTTCTTCCGTCCGTACGGGGCAGGAATTTTAGCCAGTTATGCGCCTGAAGCCCAGGCAATTGCTTTAGGCGTCACCGGCGGCGGCGTAGAAGCGCCTGGCATCCCCAAACCGGCTCCGTTGAGCTGGGACGAACTAGCGCGCGACCTGCGTCTGGCATGGCATTGGTGCAACGACCTGTATATCTTCAGCCTGGAAGGCTGCGTACAGCAGGGTTTTTTGGAACGATTGGAGAATTTTGTTTGGGATGCGCCGCTATTATTGCCTCAAGCCAGCCGCCTGCAAGTGGATGGCTGGCGCAGGTCTGTATGGTCGGGTTTGTGGCTGGTAGAGCGGCTGTTCCTGCTCATCGGCGGCGCAGCGGCTGGTATCCTACTCTGGAAAAGTGTTCAATACTGGCGGCAGAGACGACGCCGTTGATCCGAAACCTGCGTGACGTTCATAACCATACTATCTGAAGGTCAATAATTATGGATGATCGCGAGAGACAAACTGCTGAGGGCATTTTGTTCACCGACATGTATCAAATCACGATGGCGCAGGTGTATTACCGCCTGGGCTTTCAAGATAAATGGGTGCAATTCGATCATTTCTTTCGTTCTTACCCGGATTATGGCGGCCACAAGGCAGGCTATTGTATAAACGCTGGGTTGGAGTGGCTACTGGATTGGATGCGCACGGCGCATTTTCGCCCTGAAGATATCGCGTATCTGCGCAGCTTGAAATCTCGCGCCGGCAAACCAATGTTCGCGGACGATTTTCTCGCCTGGCTGGCAGAGAACGGAGACTTTTCAGGGTTAAGCCTGTGGGCGATCCCCGAAGGGCGGGTGGTGCATCCTAACGTCCCGCTGACTGTGGTGCGCGGTCCGTTGGCAATGGCGCAAATCCTGGAAACTGCGTTGCTCAACCAGCTCAATCATCAGACGTTGATTGCCACCAAAGCCGCCCGTATCCGTGAGATCGGGCGTGGCCAGATCATGTTGGAATTTGGCTTGCGACGCGGCCATGGCAAAGGTGCTAACGCCGGGGCGCGCGCGGCGTTGATTGGCGGCGCGGACTTTACATCAAATGTGGGCGTTTCTGCGGTATTGGGTTACGAACCCAAAGGCACTCATGCGCATAGTATGGTGCAGTTGTTCATCTCTCTGGGGATGAGCGAATTGGATGCATTTCGAGCGTACGCGGACATTTATCCCGATGATTGCACTTTGCTGGTGGACACGGTGAATACCCTAGAGAGCGGCATTCCCAATGCGATCCGCGTCTTTGAAGAACTGCGACAAAAAGGGCATAAACCGGTGGGTGTGAGGCTGGATTCGGGCGACCTGGCGTATTTGAGCATTCAGGCGGCGCGTATGTTGGATGAAGCCGGCTTTGAGAATGTCTCCATTGTGCTATCGAATAACCTAGATGAATTGGTCATCTGGCAGATCATCACCCAAATCACGCAAGAAGCCCCGCGTTATGGAGTGGATCCAGACAAGTTAATCCGTCGCCTGGTGTATGGGGTAGGCACGCGCCTGATCACCTCTTGGGGCGAGCCTGCCCTGGGCGGTGTATATAAACTGGTGGCAGTGCAGGAAGGCGACCGCTGGTTGCCGGCGATTAAAATCTCCGAATCGCTATCCAAAACACCCAACCCAGGCGATAAACGCGTCTGGCGACTGTATGATGCACGCGGCAAAGCGACTGCGGACTTGATTGGGCTATATGGAGAAGACCCTCGTCAATGGGATACGATTCAACTGCGCCATCCCACAGATCATAGCAAATCACGCCTGCTGCACCGGGATCAATTGTTGGAAATCGAGCCTTTGTTAGTGGAGGTGCTGAGAGAAGGCAAGCTGGTCTATGATCTGCCAGATATTGAAGCGATGCGCGCCCTGCGTCAGGAAGATGTTGAACGGCTCGATCCCGGTGTGCGGCGCATCATGTATCCACACATTTATCATGTTTCGCTGACTCAGAAGTTGTGGGAACTCAAGCAGGAATTGATCCGATCTACATCCAATGCTGGAGGCGTTCCATGAAATGGCTTGAATCGAGAATCTTGTGGGGCAGTTTGCTCATATTGAGCGGCGTCTTGTTCTTGCTCCAAAATTTGGGCTTGTTGCCGGTGGGGAACTTGTTTTGGATGATCCTGATCGGCTTGGGCGGGGCGATTTTCTTATCAATTTTTTTTCAAAACCGCCTCAACTGGTGGGCGCTGATCCCCGGTTTGACGCTGTTCAGCATCGCCCTGGTGATTGGCTTGGGGGTCTTTGCGCCGCGTTTGGCGGATCGTTGGGGAGGTTCTCTGGTTCTGGGCGGCATAGGCTTGAGCTTTGCCCTGATCTATCTGGTGGAACGTCAGCATTGGTGGGCGATCATCCCCTTTGGCGTTCTCTTTACGCTGGCTAGCATGGTTGCTTTGGATGAGTTATTTCCTGGTTTAGAAACCCCTGGCGTCTTTTTCCTGGGTCTTAGCGCCACCTTCGCGCTGGTGGCTGTGTTGCCCAATACGCAAGGAGAGTTGCGTTGGGCGTGGATCCCCGCGGCGATCTTGCTGGTTATGGGTGTGGTGTTTATGGCTGCCGCGGGAGAAATGCTGGCGTATATCTGGCCGGCGGCGCTGATCTTGGCTGGATTGTTTTTGATTTATCGCGCTTTTCGCGGCCGTTAAATGTTGGCGGGTGGTTGCGCGATTTAGTTTCTGTGGGTCGAGGCGCTGCGAAAAAACTGCGTTTTGAAAGGAGTGGCAGCGATGCAGAGTGAATTGAAATCGCCTGCGCGGAGACGTGCCCCCCGTAGCCTGTTTTTCCCACTTCTATTGATTGCGTTGGGCGTTGTCTTGCTGCTGGATAACCTGGGCTTGTTAGGCGGAAGCGTGGGCACGACTCTGCTCAAGCTATGGCCGTTTTTGCTGATCTTACTCGGTGTGGACGGCTTTCTGGAACGCAGCGGCGTGGCAGGGCCCTCATTCTTGATTGGCTTAGGGTTTGTCCTCCTGCTCAGCAATTTTGGCTATCTTCGAGTGGATATCTGGCAAGCGCTGTTTACGCTTTGGCCGATCTTGTTGATTGCCTGGGGATTCGATTGGATCTTTGGCCGGCGCTCATGGCTGACCTCGCTGATCGGTATGGCCGTTACGCTGGCGGTGCTCATCGCTGCGGTGATCTTTTTGAATGGCGGGTTGAATCCAGCCGCCCGACAGGCGACCGCGCACAATCTGGGAGATGCTCAGGCTCTGGAGATGATCTTGGACATTCCTGTTGGCTCTTTGCGGTTGCGTCCTGCGTCGCAAATAGAAGCGCAAATTTCCGGTTTTATCCCCCGTTCAAGCACTTTCAAAGTTATCGAGGAGTTTGCGTTGCAAGAGGAGCGGGCTGTATATCACCTGGGCGTTCAAGGCAAAGCTTTCGGCATTCCAGCGTTGGGCGGTAATTGGCTTTGGGAGTTTACCTTGCCGCCGCAGCAGGGGGTAACCCTGCAGATCCAGCAAGGGGCGGGAAATGCTGACCTAGATCTCGACGGCTTGATGCTCCGTGCGCTTGATGCCGAATTTGGGGTGGGTCAATGGAAGGTCGTTTTGCCCGCCGGTAAAGAAACGAGGGCGAAGATCTCCGGCGCAGTGGGACAAATCTTGATCATCGTACCTCAACAAGCAGCCGTGCGGTTGCGCTGCGAACGAGGGTTGGCTTATTTGCGCCTGCCTGAAAATTACCTCCGCGTTGATGAGGTATATACTTCGCCTTCCTACGCTTCTTCTGCTCAAAAGATCGAGTTAGATTTGAGCATGGCGGTAGGCGCAATAATCGTCCAGACGCGTTGACGCCTGAGAGGAGATGTCGCATCTTCCTTATAGGTTCAACCATTGCCCGGCGGCGTGGGGCAGGTCCGCCAGGGGTCCGACTTTTACAGTGCAGGTGGGCAGAGAGTCTAGGAACAGACGTCCGTATTTTTTGGTCAAGATTCGTTTATCGAATACTGCCACCACGCCGCGGTCATATTGTGTGCGGATCAAACGGCCAAACCCCTGGCGAAAGCGCAATATGGCTTCGGGAAGTGAATATTGATTGAAGGGGTCTTCAAACGTTTCGGCGCGTGCGGCAACAATTGGATCCGATGGCACGTCGAAAGGCAGTTTGACAATTACCAGCACGGAGAGCGCTTCGCCAGGAATATCCACGCCTTCCCAAAAGGCGCGCGTCCCTAGCAAGACGGCGCGGTCGGTGGAGCGAAAGGTCTCCAGCAGCGTGTGTGGCGAAGCACCTTCGCCTTGCTCATAGACCAGGATTTCGTCTCGCGCCAGCACCGGAGCGATGGCGCTGGAGGTGCGCTTGAGCTGATCGTAAGAGGTGAACAGTACCAGCGCCCGCCCGCCGGTGGCGCGGCATAAGCGGATCAGCCCTGTCTCCACCGCGCGCTGGTGACCGGCGCGGTCGCTCGGCTCAGGGATGTCGTTCACCAGATAGAGCAGTGCTGCGGTTTCGTAATCGAAGGGCGAACCTAGAGCCAGCTCGTCGGCGTGAGCGGCGTTCAAACGTCCGCGTATATAGTCAAACTCTCCGGCGGTAGTCAGCGTTGCAGAGGTCAGAATGACGGCGGACTTCTCGTTCCAGATGTAGCGCTCCATCAGCGCGCCGATATGCAGCGGCGCGGCGTGCAAAGACGGCTGAAAGCCGTTTGCCTGCGCCTCCGCCCAATAGATTTGATCCTGGCTGGGCTTGAATACCAGAGCGTTCATTTGCTCGGAAAATTCCATCAAACGGCGGTAGTGCGTTGCCATGCTGCCGTATAATTCTTGGTCGCTTTCGTCCAAAAATTCTTGAATTTCAGCCAGCGCCTGGGTTAACTTGCCGATCAGCTCCAGCATTGGATTCAGCGTGCTTTCAGCTTCGTCCCAGGCCGCTTCGACTTCCTGCCAGGCGGGTTGGGCGCGGGTGGCATCCACAATGCGTTCCTGGTGCGAATACATGCCGATTGGGCCGCCCTCGCGTTGCTGGTGCAGGAAGTTTTCAACGCTGATAAAGAACTGACGGGCAAGATTTTCAAAACGGAAAGCCAGATCGGTCACTCGCTGCACGATTAAATTCAGTTGGGCGTAATCGCCTGGCTGTAAGACGCTCTGTGTGGCGTTTAGCAGCCAGCCCAACAATCCCGAATTGGGGCCGCCCAAAGCGCGGATCAACCGCTCTACTTCCCCGTAGTTGATATGAAAACTCAAGGCGTTGGTGGTTGCGTCTTCCAGATGGTGCGCTTCGTCCACAATTAGGTACTGATATTCTGGCAGCACCCGATTACCCATTGCAACATCGGCCAGCAACAAGGCGTGATTGACAATTAAGATGTGCGCGCCCAACGCCGCTTGTCGTACACGATAAAAAGGGCACGCCCCGCCAGTGCGTTTGAGGCAGGTATCTGTTGTGCAGCCTTCATCTTCTGCAGAGATGCGCATCCACACCTGCCGCTCGATAGGTCCATTTAAGTTGATCTCCGCCCGGTCGCCGGTGGTGGTGTATTGCAGCCAGGTTAGTACTTTACCTAACACGCGCATCTCGTCGGCGTTCTCCGGGCCGCGTCGCCGAAAGCTCTCCAGTCGTCGCGGGCAAAGATAATTGGAGCGTCCTTTCAACACCACTGCCCGTAGGTCAACGCCGAGCGCCTGACATAGATCGGGGATGTCTTTGTGGATCAGCTGATCTTGCAGATTGATGGTGTTGGTTGAAATTACCACGCGCTGGTTATTCTGTAAACTCCATAATGCAGCAGGGATCAGGTAAGCCATGCTCTTGCCGGTGCCGGTGCCGGCTTCGACTAACAGATGACGACCTTTGTTCAACGCCTCCGTCACCGCGCGTAGCATGGCTACTTGATGGGTGCGGTACTCAAATTGGGGAAAATGATGTGCAAACACCCCGCCCGGTTCGAGGATGGCGGCTGTTTCTTCCACATCCAGCATCTGCGGTTTGTCTATGGGTTGCAAGGGGGCAACCCGACCACGCCCGTTAGTCTCGAATAGCGGCCCCTGGATGGCGAAATGCACCGCCTGCGCCGAACGGATCTCTTGAGATCGTTCACGCAGCGCCAGGCGGAACGGCCAGTAGCCGCCCCATTCGATGTTTTCCGCCAGATTGACGATTTCTACCAGCAGAGGCAAGGGTAAAGACAGAGCTTCTTCAAACAAACGCAGGAATACGCCGCGCGTGGCGCGAGCGTCATCCAGGGCGCGGTGCGTTGCTGGATAGGGTGCGCCTAACGCTTGCGCCAGCGCGCCCAGATTATATCGGCCAGCAGTCGGCAACAACACCGCCGCCATCTCGTAGGTATCCAGGGTGGTGTGGTTTTTAAAGACGCCGTATTTGCGGAAAAAAGAAAGGTCGAAGCGGATGTTTTGGCCCAGGATAGGCGCGTTGCCTACAAACCGCACCAAGTCCGGCAGCGCTTGTTGAATGCTGGGCGCTTGCAACACCATCTGATCGGTGATGCCGGTTAACTGAGTGATAAATGGTGGGATGCGCCGACCAGGATGCAGTAGAGTCTGATACTCCGATTCGACGCGATGCCCCTTAAAGCGCACCGCGCCGATTTCGATCACGGCTTCTTTTTCGGGATCCAGGCCGGTCGTTTCGATGTCCAGCGCGACGATAGTCTCCATGAGTGGAGATTATACCCTGTGTTCGCAGAAGCTGGTTCTCTGGGAAAAGTGTACTAGATGTTTATGGTGAGCGACCGCCTTGTGTCGGTTTTATCCAATGATCTCGCTCATTCCCCCTTTTTCAAGATAGGCGGGTAAATGGCTCAACGATGGCAAGGTAACATATCGTCCATCATGGTTATCGCCGACCTGCATTTCGTGCGCCCAGGTGTTGGCGTAGGGGATCAGCACGGCTTTGCCGCCAATTTGCAGCACCGGCAGGATATCCGAGCGCAACGAGTTGCCCACCATCAGAAACCGCTCTGGGCGAATCTGATAACGCTCCAGGATTGCGCGATAAACGGCCGGCGTCTTATCGGGGACGATTTCCACCCAGCGGAAAAAACCTGCCAGTCCGGAGTCGTCAATCTTGCGCTGCTGTTCCGCCGGGTCACCTTTAGTAATCAGCATCAAGGGAAAACGCGAATGCAACGCCGCCAGCGTCTCGCCGACACCGTCCATCAATCGCACTTCCGCAGCCAACATCTGGCGCGCAAATCCCAGGATAGCAGCGACTTTATCTGCCGCCAACCGCTTCTCAGTGAGCTGTAAAGCGGCTTCGATCATCGAAAGGATGAAACTCTTTATGCCGTAGCCATAGTAGCGCACGTTTTGAGCTTCGATTTCTTCCAGGCGTTGCAGACAGGTCTCTGCGTTGCTGCACTCCGAGAGAAGCGCTAGGAAATTTTCTTTGGCTTCGATATATAACCGCTCGTTATCCCACAACGTATCGTCGGCGTCCAGGCCAATTGCGTCGAACATTTTGGGTACTCCAGGGTCACTCATATTGCGGCGCAGAATTGGATGGCGATGTCAGCCAGGATCTGCGCCAGTTTGACGCAAGAATCAAGCTCCACCCACTCTTCAGCCGAGTGCAGACCGTAACCGTGGGGACCTAGCAAGATCGAGGGGACCCCGGCTTCCGCCAGGATGGCGGCGTCGGTCCAGAACGATGCGCCGCGCGGATGGATGGGATGTTGCAAATGCTTCTGCATCACCTGCGCAGCAACCTGGGCAATCGGCGATTGAGGCGATACCTCGAAGGGTGGGCGGTGCATGAAAGTTTTCAGCCGACCTTGAAAGTCAGGAATATCTTTAGCGCAGCGATCCAGCAACGCCTGGATTTCCTGCTCCGCTTGGGCAACCGTTTCGCCGGGGTTGGTGCGGCGCTCGATCATCAGGTAGCACTGCGCCGGGTAAGTGCTCATCTCTGTGCCGCCGCGGATGATCGAGGTGTGTAGCGAAGGCGTTCCTACCAACGGATGCGGCTCGCGCTGGCGCAACTCTTGTTCCAGGTGGGCGAGTTCATGCAGAAAGCGCCCCATGTGCAGGATGGCATCTATGCCTTCTTGATAGCGGCTGCCGTGCGCGGCCCGTCCGATGGTCTCCACCTCAAAGCCGATGAAACCGCGGTGCGCCAGAGCAAGCTCCAGATCGGTGGGTTCGGTGACAATGGCGGCGTCGGCATGATAGCGCCGCACCACATCTTCCATTCCCAGGCTACCATATTCCTCATCGGCGACCAGAGCGATGATGAGGTTGCCGCCTAATGTAATCCGCGCCTCGTTCAGCGCTTTTACCGCGGCCAGCATGGCGGCAATGCTGCCTTTCATGTCCTGGCTGCCGCGCCCATACAACCGCCCCTGTCGGATTTCGGGGGAAAATGGCCGCTCCATGCCGTTGATCCCTACGGTGTCCATGTGCGCGTTCCAAAGCAGCGACGGAGCGCCGGCGACTGACCCACGGCGCACACCCACTGCGTTCACGCGTCCGGGGGCAACCTCGTCCAGAGAGACTTCCAGCCTCAAAGCCTGCATCGCCTGCGCTGCGTAAGCGCCAATTTCTGCCTCGCCGTTGCCATCGGCGACTAACGAAGGGTTGATGGAGTTGATCGAAACCAGGTCAATGAGAGTTTTCGTCAAATAGTCGGGGTCAATTTTCATGGTCAGTATTATACTCCGCCGGCTTTCACTTGTTGCAAAGTCTGGCGTGCCGCGTTTGCCAGTAGCATGACATCAACACCCACTGCGACGAATGTAAAACCGTCTCGAAGCGCCTGGCGCGCAACATTTACTGAGGTGGTAAAGATGCCCAGCGGTTTATCAAACGCCAGGCACGCATTGCGGACGCTTTCGATGGCAGCCTGAACCTGAGGGTGATCCACCTGCCCAGGTTTGCCCATGCTGTTGGAAAGATCGTACGGACCGATCAGCAGCGCGTCAACCCCAGGCGTTTCCAGAATTTCGGTTACTCGCCTCACGCCTTCGATATGCTCGATTTGAATCACAACGCATACCTGCTCGTTTGCTTGCGCTATATATTCATCAAATCCGGGTCCATATTTTTGCGCCCGCGCCACTCCCACGCTGCGCCGTCCCAACGGTGGATAGCGACACAATGCAACCGCCTGTTGCGCTTCCTCGCTGGAGTTGATCAAAGGAGAGATAATCCCATCCACGCCGGCATCCAGAACTTTTTTCACCCAACCTTCATCCAGGCTGGGGACGCGCGCCAGGCAGGGACAGCCGTTAGCTGCTTGAGCCATCTTCTGGATATCGGCAGGGTTTAGCGGACTGTGTTCGGCGTCTATCCACAGCCAGTCATACCCCGCATGTACGAGGATCTCTACCACAGAAGGGTCTGCTAGGGTAGCGATGACCCCAATCGAAGGCGTTTGAGAGAGTAGGCGTTGGCGAAAGTGGGCAGATGGAGCTTTGCCGGGTCCTGTTACGCTCATCAATTATTATTATCTTTCTTGCCTCGCAAGGCGATATATTGTGCGACCATGCTCTCCACAGTCAGCGTGCCGGGGTCGTAGCCCAAATCCTGGACGCGCTGCGCCAGTTGAGTGATCTGCGGCGGCTCCAGAAAGGTCTGTGCCAGCAAGTCGGTTTGTTTGAAAACCTCCGCCGTAGGCCCATCGGCTAAGATGCGACCCTGCCCCATGGCCACAACTCGCCGCGCGTATGCTGCCACGATGGGCATATCATGGGTGATGATAACGATGATGTGCCCATGGTTTTCGTTCAAATCTCTCAAAAAATCCATGATCTCGAACGATTGGCGTGCATCCTGGCCTGTGGTAGGTTCATCCACGATGATCAACTTGGGGCGCAGCGCCAAAATGGAGGCGATTGCCACGCGTTGGCGCAAGCCTTTGGATAGGAAGAAGGGGTGCTCGCTGAAGTACCTCTCCGGCAACCCAACTACTTTAGCCGCCTCTTCCACCCGCTCTTTCACCTGCTCTTCGGGGAGCTGAATGTTGCGCGGACCATATGCGATTTCGTCCCAACAATTGCTGTTAAAAAGTTGATGATCGGGATTTTGGAATACATATCCCACGCGGCGAACCATTTGCACAATAGAGGAGGTTTTGGAGTTGAGATCTTCGACGATCACATCGCCGCTGGTGGGTTTGAACAAGCCATTCAAACACTTGGAGAGCGTTGTCTTTCCGGAACCGTTCTGCCCAATAAAGGCGATGAACTCGCCATCGTAGATTTCCAGGTTAATATCTCGCAGCGCGTGGGTGCCATCGGGATATTGATAATTCAAATTGACGACGCGAATAAAAGGCGTTGGGGTGTTCATGCTGCGCCTCGTAGAAGGGCAGCCGCCTCATCCACAGTGAGGGGCAGCCGACCGTAATACAGATTTTGTCGCATCAGTTCGTAGAAAAAGCGCATCGCGCCGGGCGGCGAGATGCCTTTCTCCAACAGCAAATCCAGGTGTTGGAAAAACTCGCCAGTCTCAGCATCGAGGGCGATTTCTCCATCTGCCAGCAACACCATGCGGTCTGCCAGGGGTATCAAATTTTCCAGACTGTGTTCGATGACGATGACCGTATTCTGGCCTTGTTTTAGTTTTTGCAACACATCGAAAACCCGTTTGCGACTGACCGGGTCTAACATGGATGTAGGCTCATCCAGGATCAGCACCTCTGGCGTCATAGCCAGCACGGCTGCCAGCGCCACGCGCTGCTTTTGTCCGCCGGAAATTTCGTAAGGCGGCTTGAGCAACAGATGCTTGAGTTCGGTTAGTTCAGTCACCCATTCCAGCCGCTCGCGAATTTCCGAGAGCGACATGCCCAGGTTCTCCATACCAAAAACCAGCTCGTCCTCGACGGTCATGGCAGTGAATTGCGCTTCTGGATCGGAAAATACCATACCCACCATCTGTTGCAGCTTGCCGCGCGGGTATTCCTCCACTTCCACGCCGCGGATTTTCACCGTACCGTGTTTGAGTCCGCGATACTGTCCGGGGATCAACCCGTCCATAGAATAAGCCAGTGTGGTTTTCCCAGCGCCGTTGGGACCGATGATGCCTACGAACGAACCTTGTTCGATTTTTAGGTTGATATTTTTTAAAGCTTCCTGGGGGGTGTTTAAATATTGCCAGGAGTAGTTTTCGATTTCGATGAGATGCACCACGTCTAATCCAATCTGTTCAACGAAGTATTTGATACAGCCAGTTAATCAAAGGCGAGCTTTCCAGGCTAAATGCATTATACCCATAGCGCAACGCCAAAATAACAATGAAAAGGATGCTGATGAGCGCCACCAAGATCCCATCATACAGCCGGAAGGAATAGTGAGTCAGGATATAATCCGCGCGTTTGACTTTCGCAGCTTCGCCAGTGAAGGCGTAGCCGCGCGCCACCAGCGCGTTGGTGAATTCTTCCGTACGCCGCAGCGAGAGGGCGAAGAGTGGGATCATATACATCACATATTTGCGAATCTTGTAGCCGAGCGATTTGCCGGTGGTATCAAAACCACGCGCCTGCTCCGCCTGACGCACGATTTGAAAGTCCTCCAACACCATACCAGAGGCGCGCAGCGCCATAGCGAATACGTACGTTACGAGAAATGGGATGCGTATGCTGCGCATAGCTACAATCACGTCCCGCTCGCGCGATGTGGTCAGGAAGAAAACCATCGTTGCAATCATCGGCAGGATGCGGCAATATACTACGATGCCATCGCGCAGGCGCTCCCAATAGATTTTAATCCCCAGAACATTCGCCAACAATTCGAACTCGGGATGTGTGCCACCCAACACAGTGTAAGAGAGCAGGATGATCCAGCCCATGGCGATGGCAACCGGTACATAAATGCGCAAAATGCGCAAATCCACGCGGCTCCACAGCATCAGGAGCAAGATCACCGCCATGATAACTAGGTTTGCTTCCGGCTGGGTGATGAACATAGGAAACAGACTCACCACCAGTAAGAAATATAGCTTCACGAAGGGGTGGATGAGGTAGATGGGAGATTCTTTAGGCACATAGCCCAGTAAGGTTTTATTCATAATGCTCCACACGCAATCCGAGGGCCGTCGGTTTCGTTATCTCTCGTTTCCAGCGCAGCCCTGTTTAAGGCGTTGCGCCAGGCGGTTGATGCACGCTTCGACAGCCCCCGGCGTAAGGGTTATTCAGTTCGCGCGACTAAGCCCACCACTGCTTGACGAAGGCGGTGGTGCGGATCACCACCGCAGACAGCGCCTTGAGCAAAATGAAGTTGAAGACCAGACCCGCGATCACGTTGCCGCCAAACCAACCCCAGATGAACAGCGGCACTGATTCGGTGGTCAGCAAACCGAAGCTGCGTAGCACCACGAGCGGCGACCACAACGCGCCAAAGGCGCTGGAGACGATCATGGCAAGGAAGAGGATCAAGTAATCGCGGCCACTCTTCAAGCGCGGATCGGCTTTGAAGTAACGAAACGCCCAGGCGGGCAAGAACGCCTGCACGAAGTTGGCGGGGATGTACGCCGCGGAGCCATCGAAGTGCGTGCCGGCAACGGCGTTGGAGAAGAAGGGGAAGATAATCCCCGCCAGGACGCCCCACATGCCGAACCAGATCGAGCCGACCTGTTGAACGGCAATACCCGTCCAGAAGAAGTTGACCCCAAAGCCCAGCGGGAAGCTGATGCTGCCAAACGCGCCCACTACAAAGCCGATGCCGATCAGCAGCGCCAGGGTGACGATGTGGATGACGCCCACCGAGCGCTTTTCCCCTGCCTGCACAGTCCAAATTTGCTCAGCCGTCATTTCAGACATGGTAGCCTCCAAATAGGATTATGAAAAAAATGAATTGTTGAGCAGCGATCTTAGAAAAAACACATAAAGCAAATCCAGGGGAGCAAATAGGGAGCGATCTTTAGCAGATTGTCACCTCCTTTCTTTGTCTTCGTTCATGTAGGCGACGATGATATGACGCGGGAGGTTTTTTATTGTTTACTCAACCAACCCTCCCGCAGGTTATCAAACAGGCTTTTTCGGTGAAGCCAGAAGACTTGAGAGGCAAATTTTTACTTTCATGGCAACCTAACCTGCGAAAAGGTATGCAGCAATGAGATTAATTTTTGCTTAATGAATTTTACTATGGTTTATAACCCTTGAACAGGCGATTAGTCGCGTGAGTGTGCAAAATAGTTGGCTAGACAACTGGGTTTATACAAAATAAAGCGCGATTTTATCCAATGATCGCAACCCATTGGATAATTCTTTGGAGGTTTTCGCGAGTCATTTCAGGCCGCGCGGAACTAAGGGCAACTGGAGTCGCCGCCAGATAGACGCGGGGTGAAGCTAACAATGTTCATGGAGAGCGCCTTCCATTACCATAGGTTGGATGCTCTGCGCTTGCGGTATAATTCCCTATCATGTTAGAAATTGCTTTGCTAAAACCGGTTGATTATCTGGTGATCGGACACATCACGTTGGACATTACGCCTTCCGGTTACCGTTTGGGCGGTACGGCGGCTTACGCCAGCCTGACCGCCAGGGCGCTGGGATTACGGGTCGGCGTAGTTACTTCTTGGGGGGCAGAAATCCCGCTGGCTGAATTGCAGGATATTCCTGTGGTGAGTTTCCCCGCAGAAAGAAGCACCATTTTTGAAAATGTAACGACGCCATCGGGACGGGTTCAGTATCTGCGCCATAGAGCTGAGACGTTGGAATATTATCAAATCCCCGATCCGTGGCGCAGTGCCAGCATCGTCCATCTGGGGCCGGTGGCGCAGGAAGTGGACCCAGGTATTGTGCGCAACTTCCCAACGGCGTTGATCGGTCTGACGCCGCAGGGCTGGCTGCGTTCCTGGGATGCGCAGGGGAAGGTGTCGCCCAGCGAATGGCCGGAGGCAGACTTTGTGCTGCGGCACGCCGGCGCGGCGGTCATCAGTAGCGAGGACGTTGGCTTTGACGAAGAACGCATTGACGAAATGGCTGCCTCTTGCCGTGTCCTGGCAGTGACCGAGGGCGCAGCCGGGGCGCGCCTGTATTGGAATGGGGATGTGCGACGCTTCCGCGCCCCGGAGATGGAGGAAGTTGACGCGACCGGGGCGGGCGATATTTTCGCCGCCGCGTTTTTCACCCGCCTATTTACTACCCGCGATCCCTGGGAAGCGGCGCGTTTTGCCACCCAACTCAGCGCCATTTCGGTGACCCGCCCTGGTTTGGCGGGCGTGCCGACGCAAGAGGAGATCGAAACCTGCACGGTGGAGGTCATGTAGCAATCTATGGGGCGCATTTACACCATCGCCAACCAAAAGGGCGGCGTGGGCAAAACCACCACTGCTATCAACCTGGGCGCT
>DYGV01000087.1 GCA_020724505.1 Anaerolinea thermophila | reverse complement strand
CCGGCCACTTGCCGGCCGCGCAAAGATTCATAAACGCTGCGCCATCCAACAAGCGCGTATCGCCAACGAAGATCAGACGTTCGATTTCACCCCCCAACTTCTCCAGATCAGATGCAAGTTTGAGATATTGAACTACGATTTGAGCGTAGTTTTTCTCGCTCTTGCGGGGAATTTGGCCGCTTGGCAGCCCTAATTGCGCACGAACATGTTCTAAACGCGGCAAGCGCGTTTCGCAGGGTTGCAAATTACGATATAAAACCCAATTCCCCAGAAACTCTCCCACTGTTGTCAGTCCATAGTTTTTCATTGAACGCCCTCAGTATCGGTAGTTACGATTAATTCATGCAGCGCGCACAGGGCAAGGTCTGCGTCGGAGGCGTCCACCACCAGGCTGATGGAGACCTCAGAGGATCCCTGAGCGATGGCAATTACGTTGACATTGCGTCGTCCCAGAGCACTGAACACGCGCCCGGCAATCCCAGGTGTGTGGATCATCCCCGCCCCCACCACCGTCAGGATGGTGACGTCATCTGTTGCCCAGATGCGGTCAATATCATGTTGGGCAAGCTCCGCTGCAAACGTCTTCTCCAGCGCCTGGATCACCTCTCCATTGGAGCTGGCTGGCACAGCAAAGCAGATGGATTGTTCTGAGGAAGCCTGGGTGATTAGTGGCACGCTGGTGCCGGTTGAAGCCACTGCCCCAAATGCGCGCGCCGCCACGCCTGGCACGCCCAGCATTCCTCGCCCCTCAATCGTGATCAGACGCTGATTGCGGATTGCCGTGACCGCTTTGATTTCGCCACGGCTGCGTTCGGCGCTATCCGCTACCAGGCGGGTGCCGGGGTGTTGCGGATTGAAGGTGTTGCAGATGCGCAGACCAACGCCGGCGTCAATCACTGGGCGGATTGTCTTCGGGTGCAGCACTTTTGCGCCATAGTAAGCCAACTCGGCGATCTCTCGATAGGTTAATTCAGGGATCGTGGCAGCGTTCGGTACAGCGCGTGGATCGGCGCTCATCACGCCATCCACATCCGTCCAGATCCACACCTCGTCGGCGGGCAACACCGCCCCTAAGATGCCAGCCGAATAATCGCTGCCGCCACGGCCCAGCGTGGTGGTGACCCCTTCAGGAGTGGCGCCCAAAAATCCGGTTACCACCGGAACGTATCCTTGCGCCAGGATGGGTTCCAATACGCGACGAGTACGCTCCTGGGTGGCAATTAGATCGGGGTGCGCAGTTTGAAAATTGCGGTCGGTGATAATCAGTTGCGTTGCCTCCACATATTGCGCAGGGACGCCGGCCGCCTCCAGCGCCGCCGAGAGCAAACGTACACTCATGCGCTCACCCAGTGACGCTACCGCATCCAGGGCACGCGGCGTCGCCTCGCCCAAAACTGCCATCGCCCGGCACAAGTTCGAGAACTCAGCGATCAAATGCCCGATCTCCTGCTTCACTTGCGCGCCGCGCGCCAGATCCTGTATCAGTCGGTCGGCGATGGAGTCGTGCGCGCTGCGCAGGCGACTCTCGGCATCATACAACTGATGCGCCTGGCCGCGCGCGGCCAGGTGGGCGCTATCCAACAACAGATTGGTGACACCGGATAAGGCAGAAGTTACGACGACCAAGCGCGGCCACTCCTGGCGGCTGTTTTTCACAATTTGCACCGCCTGAGACATCGCTTCGGCAGTGCCAACGGATGTGCCGCCAAATTTCATGACCAATGTTGGAAGTTTATTGGGTTCGGGCATAGCAATCCTCCTCGATGGTGGGGATAGAATAAAAACGCCCCAGGTAATCTGGGGCGTAGATAAGTCGGGTTATCAGAAATAGATGCCATTCACCCGCGCCAACGCCCCGCCTTTCGGCGGTTGGTAGTAGTAGTGCGAATATAAACGCAGGCGACGCTGAACAAATATGGGTTCATAATTTGCGCAACTATATCAGCCCTGTTTTCAGCCGTCAAGGGGTTTTTGGAGCGCGCTCCAAAATTGTGGTTTTGCCAACTACACGCATTTTCGCGCGGCAAGCAACCCATGAAAATCCTCTCCGACTGAGAAAACCATGAGTTTCGGTCGAGGCGCGAAAGCGGCTTTTAAAATACGCTATAATAACTCCTCTTGAAGGCAATTTCTACTATAGCATGTCTTATGTACGCCCTGCGCGATGAAGATCGGCTCGCAGGTAAGTGGAGCCTAGAATGAAACCGGTTTTAGCGTTGCGAATTGCTTTAATCTTTGCGATCTGGATGTTTCAGCCAGCTATTCTTGCTCAGGCGACGCAGTCTGGCCTCCCGCCAGTTGCGAGTCTTCAACAAACTTCCGCTCGCACGCCAACGGCGTTGTGCCTGCCGGGAATCTATCTCTATGAACCGGGCGACTGCCTGCCCGGAGGGCCTTCGGCTTATCTGAACCGTATGGCAGAACGAGGCATCCTCCTGCCGCTACCCCCGCTGGCCTATACACCCATTGATCCCTCCTTGGGAGAGGTCAACGTTCGCTACGGCGAAGTGCGCAATCTCCCGGCTCCAGTGTACAGTTCGATCGAGGATGCGATGAGGGGCAGCAAGAAAGCCGCCGCCCAGAGGCTGAACGGCAGTTTTGTCTTCATTTCATACGCCAACGAGCAAGTGGTAGATGGCAAGCGATTTTACGAAATCGCCCCTGGCGAATGGATGACCGCCAACGATGTTTCCCGCATTGGAATCTTGCCACGACCGCAGGGCATCACTTTCAGCAGCACGCCCACCAGCGCCTTTGGCTGGGTGCTGACCTATTTCGCTCAAGGCCCCCAAATTGAAACCAAACGCACGCCCGGCAGCGAGAACCAGGACTTTACAGGGCGTTTGTTGAATCTATATGACATCGTCCCGGTGTTTGGCGAGCAACAAGTGGATGGGGAAAACTGGTACATGATCGGTCCTGATGAATGGGCGCCGGCGAAATATATCGCTCGCGTCATCCCCAACACTACACCGCCCAAAGGAGTGACATCCGACCGCTGGATCGAAATCAATTTATACGAGCAGACTTTAGCAGTGTACGATCAGCGACAGCTCGTCTTTGCTACGATTATCGCCAGCGGCGCGGAGCCTTTTTGGACTCGGCCAGGTCTGTTCCAAATCTACGAAAAACACGAAACAACGCCGATGACCGGCTCATTTGAGGCTGACCGCTCCGACGCTTATTACCTGGAAGATGTGCCCTGGACGATGTATTTTGATAAAGCCCGCGCCCTGCACGGCGCATACTGGCGCGCCAAAATGGGTTTTCCGCAATCGCATGGCTGCGTGAATCTGACGGTCGGCGACGCCCACTGGTTATACAACTGGGGGCAGATTGGCGATTGGGTATACGTGTGGGACCCTTCCGGCGAGACGCCTACCGACGAGAGCCTGTATAGCTCCGGCGGATATTGATCCGGCAAAATGGCAAAACTGAGCCGTTATCCACTCCTGCTGGCGTTGGCATTCGCTGCCCTGTCCTGTAAGCTGGTCGCCAACCTCGGTCAAACGCCGGCCCCGCCGACCTTTCGCGCCCAGCCCAGCCATTCTCCCACGCTCTATCTGGCGACGACCGCTCCAACGACTTCCGCCCCGCTCCCCTCAACAACGCCTCCTCCCACGCTACCTGTCGTCCCTGGTTTTACATTCACGCCTACGTTCACGCCGCCCCCTTCTCCTACGGAGCTGGCGCCGACCGCGACCATTGATCCCAGCGCCATCGCCCGCCAACTAAAGGTGTTCGAAGAGCTGTGGCAGATCGTGCACGACCGATACCTGTATCCGGATTTCAATGGGCTGGACTGGGAGGCGATCGGGGCGGAATACCGCGCCCGCATCGCCGCCGGCATGACAGACGAGGACTTCTACCAGTCGCTGCGCGAGATGATCCGTCGCTTGGGGGATGAGCATTCGGTCTTTTTCTCTCCCCAGGAAGCTGCAGAACGCGACCGCGAATTCCAGGGGCAATATAATTATGTGGGTATCGGCGTGATGACCGCTCTGATTCCAGAGAGGCAGCGTTTGGCGATCCTCCTAGTTTTTCCTGGCAGCCCGGCAGAGGAAGCTGGTCTGCGCCCGCATGACAGCATACTAAGCGTGGATGGCTTGCCAGTAGTGGGTGAAAGCGGGCCGCTCCAGAACCTGTTGCGTGGTTTTGAAGGTTCCATCGTTGAGTTGAGCGTTCAGACGCCCGGCGAGCCTCCGCGTCAGGTGCGCATCACGCGTCGGGCAGTGAACGCGCAGCTTCCGCTGCCGCGCGCCGCACTTGCATCGCCAGGGGGCAAACGCATTGGCTACATCTTTGTCCCCACCTTCAACGATACGAATATAGATGAGATGATCGGGCAAGCGCTGGACGAGTTGAGCGCAGGCGGCGCGCTGGAAGGATTGATCATTGATAACCGTTACAACAGCGGAGGCGCCAGCGATGTGTTGCTCAACACGTTGGGATATTTCACCTCTGGCCCAGTGGGGATGTTCATTGAGAACCGCGAACAGATTCTGCTGCGCGCCGGCCGCCAGCCGGAAACACGTTTTCAGAATCTCCCGCTGGTAATTTTGATCGGACCAGGCACCGCCAGTTTCGGTGAAGTGTTCGCCGGTGCGCTGAAAGATTTGGGCCGCGCCTACGTGATCGGCGAACAAACGGAAGGCAATGTGGAAGTCCTCTCGATTTTCGACCTCTCCGATGGCTCGCGCGCCTGGATAGCCACCTCGACCTTTCGCCCCCTGAACCACCCGGATCAAAATTGGGAAGAGAGCGGCATCATCCCCGATTTGATGGTGCACAGCGCCTGGGATGAATTCACCCTGGAGACAGACCCGGCCGTTCTCTCCGCCTTGCAGTACTTTGATGGGACGCTGACCAATACCAATCCATAAGTTTCTATCGAAAACACTCGGAACCCCATCACAAGGGGGTGAAGGAAAACCCCCTGGGGGAGAAGAAGATCAGACGGTCTGCAACAAAAAATTTCTCTGCGCCTTCTTTGTAGCTCTGTAGTTTCTATAAGGATTCCATCACTCGTCTATACGGAAAAGAAAAGCGATCCAACGCGGAGTTTGTGGTAAACTCCACTCATCCAAATTTAATCACTAAATAAACCGACCATTTATTTCCAGGAGAAATCTCATGCTCACAACGGCTGAAAAAATAATCTTCGCCCTGGCAATTCTTGCGTCTATTTACGCTGTCTATCGGGTAGCCGAGCGCATCCTTCGCATCCTGGCGCGCGGACAAGGCAAACCCGATTTCAATCTGGCTCGAAAGCGTTTGGTCTCCGTGTTAATCAAAGTGGGAACGCTACAGCCTACGTTCAAGATCCGCTTCTGGCCCAGTCTGTTGCACGGATTCATCGCCTGGGCATTCGTTTATTATCTATTGGTGAACCTGGGCGACTTCCTGGAAGGCTACATCCCCGGTTTTGTGTTCCTTGGAGAAGGGGCGGTAGGAAACATCTACCGCTTCATTGCAGACATTCTCTCTGTGGCAGCTTTGTTCGGCATGGCTGCCATGTTAACGCGTCGTTTCGTCCTCAAATCACCGGCGCTCACCACGCGGCAAGAGGTATTGTTGCACCCAAGAGCGCGCGCCGGCATTCTGCGCGATTCGGCGATTGTGGGCAGCTTTATCCTGTTGCACGTTGGCTCGCGCTTCCTGGGGCAAAGCTTTGAGATCGCCGGCCGCGGTGCAGACCCCTGGCAACCCTTTGCTTCCCTCGTCGCTGGCCTGTGGCGTGGTTGGAGCGAGAGCGCGCTCATCGCGGGCGAACACGTCGCATTTTGGCTGGCGTTGGGCACCATCCTGGGCTTTATGCCCTACTTCTTGATTTCGAAGCACATCCATTTGTTCTTCGCCCCGTTGAACTTCTTGCTAAAACCAGAGCGCCGTTCAATCGGAGAACTGAGCAAGCTGGACTTCGACGACGGAAGCATCGAACAGTTTGGCGCGACGCGGCTGGAAGACCTGGGCTGGGAACAATTGATGGACGCCTACGCCTGCATCATGTGTTATCGCTGCCAGGAGGTCTGTCCAGCGTACAATACTGGCAAAGTGCTCTCGCCCGCCGCTTTGGAGATCAACAAACGCTACTTTTTCAACTCTGAAGGGGCGCGCTTAGCCAGAGGTGAGCCAAGCTCGCAAACGCTGATCGAATTCGCCATTCCCGAAGAAGCCGTGTGGGCTTGCACCGCTTGTGGTGCGTGCGTGGATATTTGCCCGGTGAACAATGAACCCATGCGCGATATCCTGGACATCCGCCGAGCCCTGGTGCTGATGGAGAATCAATTCCCCAAGCAATTGCAAGTGGCATTTCGCGGCATGGAGCGGCAGGCGAACCCCTGGGGCGTGCCTCCGACTGAACGCATGAAATGGGCTGAAGGATTGGCAGTGCCTACCATTGACGAAGTTCCAGAGCCAGAAATCCTGTGGTGGGTAGGATGCGCGCCGGCGACTGATGCCCGGGCGCAAAAAACAGCCCGCGCCTTTGCCGAAATCCTGAACCAAGCAGGTGTCAAATATGCCGTGCTGGGCGAAGGCGAGCAATGCACCGGCGATTCAGCGCGCCGCGCCGGCAAAGAAGATCTCTTTTTTGCGTTAGCCAGCGCCAATGTGGAGATGCTCAACGAAATAAACCCTCCGCGCATCGTCACCACCTGCCCCCATTGTTTGCATTCGCTCAAAAACGAATACCCCGCGTTTGGCGGGAACTACACAGTAATCCATCATACTCAGCTCATCAACGAGTTGATCGGCGCGGGGAAGCTCAAACTCAAGCGTGATGGGGCATTGAAAGCGACTTTCCATGATCCATGTTATCTGGGGCGCCACAATCAGATAGTGGATGCGCCGCGTCTGGTCTTGGAGAACGCTGGTGCGGATCTGATTGAAATGCCGCGCAACAGAATGCAATCCTTCTGTTGCGGAGCAGGCGGCGCCCAAATGTGGAAAGAAGAAGAGCACGGCGTAGAGCGGGTCAGCGCCAGGCGCTTTGCCGAAGCGCAGGCAACAGGAGCGCAAGCAGTAGCGGTGGGTTGCCCCTTCTGCATGGTGATGCTCAACGACGCTCGCAAGGATGCAAACAGCGAGATCGAAGTGCTGGATGTGGCGGAAATTGTAGCACGAGCGATTGAACCATAACTCGGCCGAAGAAACGGGCAGGTTGGGAGAAATGAAAAAATCATACGAGTTTATTGTGCTGGGATTGGGCGGCATTGGCAGCGCCGCCTTGTATTGGTTGGCGCGGCGCGCCGGCGATGAGGTACTTGGCCTGGAGCAATTCCACCTGGGGCATGATCTGGGCGCTTCGCAGGATCACTCGCGCATAATCCGCCTCGCGTACGATGAACCCAACTATACAGCGTTGACTCCGCACACTTTCATCCACTGGCAAGAAGTTGAAGCTGAGAGCGGCGTGCAACTGATTCATCGAACCGGCTCGTTGATTTTCGGCCCCGATGAAGTCAGCCCAGAGAACCGCGTGCGGGCTTACATCCTGGCAATGCACCAGCAAGGCATCCCATTCGCGCTCCTGGACCCACGCGAAGCCATGGCGCGCTTCCCTCAATTCCGCTTCGTGGAGAATGATCTAATTCTGTATTCAGCCCACGACGGTTTTGTGGACGCCCGCAAAGCCAACGCAGTGCATCTCGCTTTGGCGCGTGCGCGCGGCGCCACAACCCTGGAAAACATGCCCGTCCGACGCGTGCGGCCACTATCGAACGGGGTGGAATTAGAGACCTCTGAGGGAACTTTTCGCGCCCAAAAACTGGTAATCGCCGCCGGCGCCTGGAGCAATCAGGTGTTGCAGGGGATGAGGCTTTCCCTGCCTCTAACCGTCACCGAGGAGCAGGTGACGTATTTTGCCACGCCACACATCCCGCAGTTCACCCCACAGCGCTTTCCTGTGTGGATCTATCACGGAGAGGACTGTTTTTACGGTTTTCCGGCATATGGCGAAGTCGCCACGAAGGCCGGCCAGGATTTAGGCGGCGATGTGGTGACCGTCGAAACGCGCAAAATGAAACCCAACCCGCGCCCGCTGGAACGCCTGACCAGCTTTCTGGAATGGCGCATCCCAGATTTCCTCGGCCCGGTGTTATATACCAAGCCATGTCTGTACACCTTGCCGCCAGACCGGAACTTTATCCTGGACACCTTGCCCGAGTATCCGCAGATCTCAATCGTGGTGGGCGCCGGGCATGCCTTTAAATTCGCATCTCTATTGGGGCGTATCCTGTCCGATCTGGCGGTTGATGGTCATACTGTGTTCCCGATCGAACTATTTCGCCTTAATCGGCCAGCCATCACCGACCCAAACTTCCAACCCGTCTTTCACACGCAAGGATAAACGCTTTCTCGCGCCGGATTTCGTGCTAAAATAGAGCAAATAAGTCCGATTTTTGGAGGCGCGAGATGCCGGTCGCATACTTCTTTCTTTCGGACATCACGGGTTACACTGCCTACCTGACCGCCAGCGAGTTGGAACACGCCCAGGAAATCCTGAGCTCGCTGTTCGAGATCCTGCTGAACAATATCAAACCGCCATTGCGCGTGGCCAAGTTAGAAGGCGATGCAATTTTCGCCTATTTACCGGCTGAGACGATCGGTTACGGCCAGACCATCCTGGACACGGTTGAAAATATGTATAGCGGCTTCCGTCAGGCGCAACAAGTCATGCACCTGAACACAACCTGTAAATGCCGGGCGTGCAATGGGATTGACAATCTAGATTTAAAGTTCTTCCTGCACTATGGAGAGTATGCGCTCCAGCGCCTGATGGGTCAGGAGGAGCTGGCCGGCCCGGCGGTGATTCTGGCGCATCGGCTGATGAAGAACACGGCGAGCGAAAAAACTGGTCTGCGAGCGTACGCCATGTTCACCCAGGCTGCCCTGGAAGCCATGCAAATTCAGCCAGAGGCCCAATCCTTAACCACACACCGTGAGAGCTATGAATATTTGGGGGAGACGCCAGTGTTTCTATACGACCTGCACGCATTTTGGGAGCGCTCGCGCCAGCAACGGCGGGTGTTCGTCGCTCCAGAGCAGGCAGAAGCCAACGCTTATATTCAAGTCGCCGCCCCGCCAGCGGTGGTGTGGGATATTATCACCAATCCCGCCACTCGCGGCCTGGTGGTCGCTGGCGAGATGAGTGTGAGTGGTCAACAGAATGGACGCATCGGCGTCGGTGCGACCTATCATTGCGCGCATCATGATGGCAGCGCCACTGATCAGTTGATCCTGGATTGGCAGCCACTTGAATATATCACCACGTATGATCGCATGCAAATTCCAGAAATGGAGTTTTCGCTCTTGTGCACAGATTGGATCAAGGAAAATTCAAATGGAAGCAGTCAAGTGATCTTCAGCATCGGCGCTCCGCAAGCCGACGACGCGCAAACACAGGCGCAAATTGATCGCATGTGGCCGGCGTTGAAAGCCGAGTTGATCCAGCACGTTGAAGGACACGCGGGAACAGCGTATGCGAAGATCCTGGCTGAGCGCGGCTACTGAGACGGGTTGCCATCCCAACCAGCCAGGCGCGCCATCAGCCACCAAAACGCCTGACCTTTGAGCGTGCATTGTAAGCCATGGGTGTGGGCGCAATCTTGTGGCAGTTCCTGACAGGCAAAGCTATCGGGGTGACCGGCGCACCAGTCGTCGCACCATTCGCAGGCGTCCGAAGCGGTTGGATAGAACGTCCCCGCAGGATCGTAGCTCTCAATGTCCGCAAAATCGAACAGCACGCCGCCATTCTGTTGGACGTATTGGCGCGTCATTTCATTGTGTCGCCAGAGCGCGCTACCAGGCGCTGATCCGTCGGTGTGTCCGGTGAAGTAAAACCAACGCGCAGAGGGATATTCGGACTGTAATTGAGCCAACGCCTCCAAATAGCGCTGCACCTGCTGATCGCTATAATACGACATCTGTCCGCACCAGGTCCACAGTGAAACATCGAACCAGCCAGTCGCGACCACACTGCGGGTATAGTTGAGGCCGGCGGCGGTTTCCCAATACATATCCGGCGTAATATAGGTGTTGTTGGGATAATTATTGCCATCATAGATATTTAGCGCATCAACCGCCTGCGGGTGCACAACCACCCCGCTGACTTCGATATGGACGGCGTAGGTTGGAATGCGCGCTTCCAGCCATTGCAGACCGGTAAGTACCTGGCTGCCATGCGAGGTATGGGCAAAATGCACCGTGAGCTGCCTTGCCGCCGCCACCCATTGCGGCGGGATCTTGCTTGCATCGGTGTGGCGATGATCTATGATGATCGTCGAGGTAGATTGCCGCCCGTGGACAATAGGCAAATATAGCCGATGGTCCTCTTGCAATGTTTGAGAGTTCGCCCCATTCGCCCCGCTCAGGATGCACGACAGCAGCAAAGCCGTCCCCACAGCCGCCAGGAGCAACACCCGGCAGGGAAAAATTTGAAGCCCTCTTTCCATGAAAGCCCTCCCACTCCCATTTTAACCCATACATAAAATATCAGATGGGGTTTTCCTCTTGAGCTTGGCAATTGAATTTTACAGCAGGGTTGTCAAGAACAACCTTTCACCCAAAGGATGAAAATATCGCCACGGAGTTCACAGAGACAATTTTCGAGGCAGGCATAGAGTAAGCGGAGATTTTGTTAACCCTTTCTCTGTGCGCACTCTGTGGCTTAGAAATCAGCACCAGCGTTCATCAATACCCAATAGGAAGACGATCAAATATCACTCAAACGATTAGCCATAGATTCATGACCTTATTATCGAAAACCACATAAAAGGGCGATATAATCTATATATGACCACCTCGGTCTGATTGCGCATTGGAAAAGCGAGGAGAACGCATGAGCGATACGATGGTGAGCGGTGAGGCGCTGGGTCTATCTTTAACTCCCCAAGAAATATTACAAGATTATCGCCTGGCTTACCAAAGCCGGCAGGCCAGCTATATTGGGCGGCGGGAAGTGATGAGCGGCAAAGCCAAGTTTGGAATTTTCGGCGACGGCAAAGAGCTTCCACAACTGGCCATGGCGCACGCGGCGCGCCCCGGAGATTGGCGCTCCGGCTATTACCGCGATCAGACTTTTATGTTCGCCACACAAACCAGCACGCTGGAAGCCTTCTTCGCTCAGCTTTACGCCCATGCAGACGTGGAGGCTGATCCCGCCTCTGCCGGGCGCTCGATGAATGCCCACTTCGCCACTCGCAGCCTGAACCCAGACGGCAGTTGGAAGGATCTCACCCTCCAGGTGAATAGCGCGGCGGATGTTTCTCCGACCGCATCACAAATGCCGCGCGCTGTAGGGTTGGCTTATGCCTCGAAGCTCTTCCGTCAGCTAGATGAACTACGTCCTTTTCAGCAGCTCTCCCGTGAGGGAAACGAGATCGTTTTTGCGACGATTGGCAACGCCTCCACCGCGGAGGGCCTGTTTTGGGAGTCCATCAACGCCATCGGAGTGTTGCGTTGCCCGGCAATTGTTACTATCTACGACGATGGGTATGGCATTTCTGTCACCAACGAGCATCAAGTGGCGAAGGAAAATATCTCCGAGTTGCTGGAGGGCTTCCGCCGTCCGCCGGGCGAGTGCTGCGATGGCTTTGACATTTACGTGGTCAAGGGCTGGGATTACCTCGCCCTGATAGACGTGTATCAGAAAGCCGCCGCCGTCGCCCGCCAGGAACACATGCCTTCGATTGTGCATGTAACCGAACTGACTCAACCACAGGGGCACTCCACATCCGGCAGCCACGAGCGCTACAAATCCCCAGAACGGCTAAGGTGGGAAGCCGAATTCGATTGCCTCAAAAAATTCCGCGAGTGGATTCTGGCTGAAGGCATCACCGATGAAAAGACGCTGGAGCGCCTGGAGGCTGAAGACCGCAAAACCGTCGAAGAAGCGCGCAAGCGCGCCTGGGAGGCTTATCAATCGCCTATCGAAGAGGATCGGCGGCGAGTGGTTGCGCTCATCAACGACCTGACGCGCGTTTCCTCAGCAAACGCCGAACTAGCTCAGACGACGACCAAGTTGATGGGCATTCCCACCCCGTTACGGCGTGACATTTGCGCGGCTGCGCATCGGGCGTTGACCCTCACCCGCAGCGAGCGCTCTCCGGCGCGGGTTGTGCTGGTCGAATGGATGAAACAACTGGAGAGGGATAGCCGCGAGCGATACGACTCGCATTTATATTTGCAAGGAGCCAAATCCGCCCTCCGCGTGGAGGAGATCAAGCCGATCTATTCCGACGCCTCCCCCACGATTTATGGCTTCGAGGTACTTAATGCCTGTTTCGACGCCGCGCTGGCGCGCGAGCCGCGTTTCATCGCCTTTGGCGAAGATGTGGGACGATTGGGCGATGTCAATCAGGCTTTTCGCGGCTTGCAAGAAAAATACGGCCCCATGCGCGTGTCGGATACCGGGATTCGCGAGGCAACTATTGTGGGACAGGCGATCGGCATGGCGCTGCGCGGCTTGCGCCCGTTGGCCGAGATCCAGTACTTGGACTATTTACTCTATGCGCTGCAAATCCTCTCGGATGACCTGGCCTCGCTTCTCTGGCGCACCAAAGGCGGGCAGAGCGCGCCGGTGATTGTGCGCACACGCGGCCACCGCCTGGAGGGCATCTGGCATTCCGGTTCGCCGATGGGGGCTATCTTGCACCTACTGCGCGGGATGCATGTGCTTGTGCCGCGCGACATGACCCGCGCGGCGGGTTTCTATAACACCCTGCTGCGCGCCGAAGAACCAGCGTTGGTGATTGAGGTGCTCAACGGTTATCGCATCCGCGAACGCCTGCCGGATAACATCGGCGAATTCACCGTTCCGCTGGGCATCCCCGAAACGTTGCGCGCCGGCGGCGACATCACGCTGGTGACCTATGGGGCCTGTTGCCGCATTGCCCTAGAAGCGGCAAACCTGCTCAGCGAAGTGGGCGTGGATGCAGAAGTGATAGATGTGCAATCGTTGCTACTCTTCGATATACATGGCCGCATCCTTGATTCACTGAAAAAGACCAGCCGCATCCTCTTTATTGACGAAGATGTACCCGGCGGCGCTGCGGCTTACATGTTGCAAGAGGTGATCGAAAAACAGGGCGGGTATTACTGGCTCGACGCGCCCCCGCGCACCTTAACCGCCAAACCCCATCGCCCGGCGTATGGCTCAGACGGCGATTATTGGTCGAAGCCCAATGTCGAGCAAGTGTTTGACGCTGCTTACGAGATGATGCGCGAGGTTGATCCAGGCGTTTATCCAGAACTGTATTAACCGCAAGCGAAGATTTATCAGGAGGATTCATGCCCACACAAGTCATCATGCCTCAACTCGGCGAATCGGTGGTTGAGGGGACAATCACCCGCTGGCTCAAATCCGTCGGCGACCCAGTAGAAGAGTACGAACCCCTGGTAGAAATCAACACTGATAAAGTGGACACCGAAGTGCCCAGTCCGGCGTCTGGCGTGATCCTGGAAATTCTGGCGCCCGAAGGTGTGACCGTTCATGCAGGCGCGCCTCTGGCAGTAATTGGTCAGGCTGACGAGACCGTGAGCGTCCCCAGCGCCTCGGCGGAGCATCTCGGCGAAAAGGTCGCGCAACCCCTCGCGCCTTCCAAAGCACCGCCGCTTACAAGCGCTGCATCGCCCTCGCAGCGCGACTTGGGGTTTATCTCGCCCGTTGTAGCAAAGATCGCCAGCGAACATCACATTGATCTCTCCCAGGTCGCAGGGACAGGTCAGGGAGGACGGATCACCAAGAAGGATGTGCTCGCCTATCTCGAACAGCGCAACAAAGAACCCTCCATCCCTGCGCCTGCGGTGACACCTGTAGCAGCTCCTGCAATGACGCCTGCGGCGGCACCTGCCTCGGCTGTTATGCCCGGAGAGGGTGAAATATTACCCCTCAGTGTTGTGCGGCGCTCGATTGCCGAACACATGGTGCAGAGCAAACACATCTCACCGCATGTCACCACCATCATGGAGGCGGATCTGAGTCGTGTGGTTGCGCATCGCCAGGCCAATAAAGACACCTTTGCCAAAGATGGCGTCAACCTCACCTTCACTGCCTATTTTGTGGCTGCAGCGGTGGACGCGTTGAAGGCTTATCCAATTGTGAATTCCTCCTGGACGGACGATGGCATTCGCCTGCATCGCGCGATCAACATCGGCGTGGCTGCTTCGTTGGGCGAAGCAGGGCTGATCGTGCCAGTGATCAAAGACGCCGACCGCTTGTCTTTGCTCGGCCTGGCGCGCATCATCAACGATCTGGCGCAACGCGCCCGTTCCAAACAACTCAAACCCGACGAAGTGCAAGGTGGCACCTTCACCATCACCAATCACGGCGTGACCGGTTCGCTGTTTGCCACGCCGATCATCAATCAGCCACAATGCGCCATTTTAGGGGTGGGAAAGATCCAAAAGCGCGTAGTGGTGGTGAGCGACGCAGCCGGCAATGATAGCATCGCCATTCGCCCTATGGTTTATCTAGGGTTGACCTTTGACCACCGTATTTTGGATGGCGCAATCGCGGATAATTTTCTGGGGAGGGTTGTAGAGACGTTGCAGAATTGGGTGTAGGGTGAATGTTTACTCGCCCCTGCGCATTTGCCTGATGAACAGGAATTTTGTCCCATTCGCGCCGCTGTCTTACGAACAATATTGCCGAATGAATTATAATGATGCAAAATCAATGCACAAATTAACCATTGCTCTACGACACAGGAGAAACCATGAGTGAATATGACGTCATTGTGATTGGCGCCGGGCCAGGCGGCTACGTTTGCGCCATCCGCGCTGCCCAGCTTGGGCTTAAGACAGCGGTGGTTGAGAAACAATGGTTGGGTGGCGTTTGCCTGAATGTTGGCTGCATCCCTTCGAAAGCGCTGTTGAAGAACGCAGAAGTTGCCCACACGCTGCGCGAACGGGCGAAAGAATTTGGCTTTTCCTTCGAGAATCTAAAGCTGGACTACAGTGTGGCGGTCAAGCGCAGTCGCCAAGTATCCGATCGCCTGGTCAAAGGCGTGGGATTTCTGATGAAAAAGAACGCCATTGATGTCTATAATGGCGTGGCCAAAGTCACCGGGCGCAACAGCGTTACGGTGACCGATAAAGACGGTAAAGCGACCGAGTTAAAAACCAAGAATATCGTCGTCGCTACGGGAGCCAGCGTGGCTGTACCGCCGGGCTGGCAGATTGACGGTGAGAAAATCGTCACCTATCTGGAGGCGATCTTACAGGAGAAACTGCCCAAATCAGCGGTGATTATCGGAGCGGGCGCGATCGGCGTGGAATTTGCCACCGTGTGGAATTCTTATGGCGTCGAAGTGACGATTGTGGAAATGCTGCCTCGCCTGCTGCCGTTAGAGGATAGCGAGGTCAGCGATGAACTGGCGAAAGCATTCAAAAAGCGCAAGATCAACGTTTTAGTCGGCCATCGCGTCCAGGAGATTCAGGCGACCGAGAGCGGGGCGATGATAAAGGTCGCCAATGAACAGGGCGAAAAGACCATCGAGGCGGAACAGGCGTTAGTGGCGATTGGTTTCCGGCCCAACGGGCGCGGTTTAGGTTTGGAGGAGATAGGGGTTAAACTCAGCGAGCGCGGCGCGGTCGAGATTGATGAGCGCATGGCGACCAACGTTCCTGGCATCTGGGCGATTGGCGATGTAACCGCCAAACTGATGCTGGCGCATGTCGGCTCGGCGCAGGGGATCATCTGCGCCGAAAACATCGCCGGCGTGGAAACCACCACCCTGGATTATGAAATGATGCCGCGCGCCACCTATTGCCAGCCTCAGGTCGCTTCCTTCGGGCTGACAGAAGCCCAGGCGAAAGAGCGCGGCTATGAAATTAAGATCGGCCGCTTTCCATATCAGGCAAACGGCAAGGCACTTGGCTTGGGCGAATCGGCGGGTTGGGTGAAGATTATCACCGACGCCAAATACGGCGAAATCCTGGGCGCTCATCTCATTGGGCCAGAGGTGACAGAACTGCTGCCTGAACTGACCCTGGCTCAGATGATGGAATTGACCGCGGCAGAGATCGCCCGCAACGTCCATGCTCACCCCACGCTCAGCGAAGCGATTATGGAGGCGGCTCACAGCGCAGAAGGACATGCTATCAACATCTAAGGCAAGAGAAAGAAGAGCGAAGCAGCGCGCCGTCAGGCCTTCTACAAAGGTGGTGATGAGTTTCGCAGGCCGGGGCGCCAAAACGGATTGAAAGATGGGTGATAAAAAGCTCGACAGGCTCCTGGCTGAAGCCGAAAAAGCTTATGAAAAGCGAGACAAACGCAAAGGGGCCAAACTGATTGATGAAATCCTGCGCCAGGATTACAACTATCCCGGCGTATGGCAGTTGCTCTACCGCCTTTTCGGCGGCGGACGGGGGTTCGCGGAGTTTCAGCGTTCGTTCACCTTACAATATTATCCAGATCAAT
>DYGV01000086.1 GCA_020724505.1 Anaerolinea thermophila | reverse complement strand
CACTTCAGGTTTGAAGCGGCGAATTTCTCGTACCAGACGCTTACGTAAATCAAGGGTAGCTTGAAGCATCCCATCCGGTTCACGAAGGAATATCACTTCGGCAGCGCCAATGATGTGAGCCGCTTCAAGTTGTTCGGCTTCGCGGATCTCCGCGGCCCGGCTGCGGGTCATGCCGGGTTGATCAATACCCACATCTCCGCTGGTGCATAAGACGTAGGAAACGCGCGTCCCTGCCTTTGTCCATCTGGCAAGCGTTCCAGCACAGCTAAACTCAATATCATCTGGGTGAGCTACAATTGCCATGGCGCTTTCTGGTATGTAGAGCTGCGTCATTTTTAACCTCAGTATCTAATCATCATCTCAACAATGTGTATTCATCAAAGTGCAATTATAATGGGCGCGTTTGGTTTTTTATGGCGTTGGTTTGTTTTGTTCCTGTCTCTGTGTGATGTATATTGGCTATGCGCAATTTGCATCCTCTTCCATTCCAATAAAAATATGCGATCCGAAACCTCCTTGCACGCTGCTCTAAAATCCTGGTATGCCACACCAGACGGTGTTCAGGAAGCCTGGATTGATGGCTACTGGATTGATGTGCAAATCGCTGATCTGTTGATCGAAATTCAAACCCGGCGCTTCGATGTAATTCAAGAAAAACTTCTGCGCCTCCTCGAAAATTATCAGATTAGACTTGTGCATCCTATCGCAGCGGAGAAGTGGATTGTGCACCTACTAAAAGATAGTGAATCGGCTGTCAACAGACGCAAATCTCCCCGTCGCGGTCGCTGGGAACATATCTTTCTTGAATTGGTTCGCGCCCCATCCTTACTCGCCCATCCCAACTTTAGCCTGGAAATCTTGCTCATCCGCGAGGAAGAAATACGACAAGACGATGGTAGAGGAAGCTGGAGACGCAGAGGTGTAAGCATTATAGATCGCCGCCTGATAGAAATTCTGGAGCGAAAGCTGATCGCTTCGCCCAGCGATTTACGGCAGTTTCTGCCGCCTGATCTAGAATCACCGTTTACCAATCAACAACTGGCAAACCAGCTTGGAATCAACCGCAGTCTGGCAGCCAAGATAAGTTACTGTATGCGCTCATTAAACCTTCTGCAGACCGTGGGAAAACGACGCAATGCAATTCTATATTCGATTTTGGAGTAAGCTTTTATGACCAGTGAAAAAACAGCTCAATTTTTGCCTTTTCATGCTATCAATGAATTTATGCGTGAGGATTATCGCCTCGATGTAGTGCGGTCCACGCTCCACGCCCTGGATACGCTACGGTCAGAAGTACGCGACCCTTTGAATCGTCTTACCCGAAAACTTGTGCAAACCCCTGGCTTTCGCAATAGTGCCAAAGCCCCGACGTCTATTCGCGTTCGCCCCACCGCCGAAATGTTCACCAAAAGCTCGCAACTTGCCGCGGCAGTTTTATCTGCCTGGGCAGAAGCGCGCACTGATCTGCGTCAACAAGTTTACGATCTTCTCACAGAAAGGGGCTGGCAGATCTTGCCCCAAGACACGGATCGAACGCGTATGCCTGGCTTCATGATGACCTGGCCTAAAGGCGAAGATTTCGATCGTTTGAACGCTGCCTTCAAAGAAAAGTATCCTCAGGTTCAGGCTAATCCAGACGATGTCAGCCTGATGGTCGTGTGGTTAAGCCTGAGGCTGCCGTATTCTCATGAAGGCGAAGATTTAGAAAACCCATCCGAAGAATGATCGAAATAGACGGATCACAAGGTGAAGGTGGCGGCCAGGTGTTACGCAGCGCCTTGACTCTCTCATTGCTGACCGGTCTGCCTTTTCACATTGTAAACATTCGTGCGCGTCGCAGTAAACCCGGCCTGGCAGCGCAACATCTAAAGTCAATTGATGCAGCGGCAGCAATAAGCAAAGCCGAGGTGCAAGGAGCGCAACTCGGTTCGCGAGAACTTTGCTTTAAACCCGGTGGGTTGCGCAGCGGCCGCTATAAGTTCGAGATTGGTACAGCAGGAGCAACCACATTGATCTTACAAACCATCCTCCTGCCGCTCAGCCGTGCATCCAGCGCATCCACGGTGATCATCAGCGGAGGCACCCACGTCCCGGCCAGCCCATGTTATCACTACATTGAATTGAATTGGCTGCCCTGTCTGCGCCAGATGGGCATAGATGCAACGCTCAATTTAGAGCAGGCTGGCTTTTACCCACAAGGCGGTGGGCGGATTCAGGCTATCATTCGTCCATCGCCGCGAATACGCAGCCTTAATCTAACGCAAAGGGGAAAATTGCTCGACCTGCGTGGAATTTCTGCCATCGCCAACCTGCCGCGCAGCATTGCCGAACGTCAACGGAGGCAAGCATTGCTACGCCTTCAAGAACTAGCCGCTCTGGGGAATAAGATTGAACCGAAAATCAAAATCGTTGAGCTGCTCTCTCCGGTCAAAGGTACGATCTTGCTCTTAATGGCCGAGTTCGAAACCGGCAGGGCATGTTATTTTAGCCTGGGAGAATTAGGAAAACCAGCCGAGAAAGTAGCAGATGAGGCTGTAACCCGGCTGGCAGAATTTCTGGAAAGCGAAGGCGCGATTGACCAATATCTGGCCGACCAATTGCTGTTACCCATGTCCCTTGCTGACGGGGCATCAGCGCTGCGAACCAGTCGCATTACCTCCCATTTATTGACCAACGCAGAGATTATTCAGCTCTTCTTGCCAGTCAAAATCGCTATTGAAGGAGAGATGGGCGCATCAGGATTCGTACGTGTTTCTCCACAAAGTAGCACCTGGATCAACCCAGTAGAAAAATGACAACTTACAAAACATTCACCATCCAAGAATTAAGACGCTATGATGGCGAAACAGGCCCGATGTACATCGCCTATCAGGGGATTGTATATGATGTAAGTGAATGCCCGCGCTGGCACGCGGGGCTTCACGAACATTTACATTTCCCAGCCCAAGACCTGACCGATGAGATGGAGGATGCGCCCCATGATTCGGAAGTTTTTAGCCGCCCTTGTGTAAAAATCGTGGGCCGGTTAGCAGAAGACGAAAGCAAATAATCGAATATCAAATCATTCCATATCGCTTGAGTGCTGTGTCCAAGATCATGTTGACCAACTCAGTATGCGAAATTCCGTCCGCCTCTGCCTCGATGACCAAATCCGAAATGCCCGGAGAAAGCCCAGGCAGCGGATTAATCTCCAGGATATACGGCTCCCAGTTATTATCTGCGTCTAGTCGAAAATCCACCCGCGAAACATCCAGCGCGCCGGTTACGCGGAAAACTGCGGCGGTATACCAATTCAAATCATCCACAACATCTTCATCCAACGGCGCAGGACAGAGATAATTCAATTGGTCAGCCAGATCCACCTTCAAGCGATTGCTGTACACAATATCAGAATCTTCGAAGGGTTGTAGATCCACCTCCATGGGAGGCAAGAAACGCAATCCTGCCTGGATGCGCGGCGCGCCCTCATCCACCGGCAACCGGCGCGCAACTGGGCCAACCAAATTACCCACCACCCCAACCGTAATCTCACGACCACGAATGTAACGCTCGACCAGGGCCGTCTGATGATATTTTTTGATAATAAATTCCACCTGTTCACGCAACTCCGCCTCGTTGTGAACGATGGATTTGGCTGAAACGCCCATACCGGTGCCTTCGCGGCTGGGTTTGACGAACAATGGGAAAGTCATCTCTTCGCTTAGAGGCTCATCTACTCTTTCAAAAACCTGAAAGGGAGGCGTGGGCAGCTCGTGATAACTCAATATCCGCTTTGTCATGCCTTTTTCTAGCGCCAAAGCCAATGTGAGCACTTTGGAGCCTGTATATGGGATGCGCAACATTTCTAAAATTGCCGGCACTTGAGCTTCGCGCGCATCACCATAGTGACCTTCACAGATATTGAAGCAGATATCGGGTTTGAATTTCCGTACGGTATCTAATATCGTGACATCCCCTTCCAAAAATTCGCAAGTATGTCCGCCAGCGCGGATTGCCTCTACCAAAGCATTCACCGTGCGCTCGGAATCCAAATCCGCCCACTGATCCTCGCTCATGCCCTCAAAATGAGGGGCGTTCTTTTTCAAATTCGCAAGTAATGCAACACGAAACTTTTTCACCGCAGCTCCTCACAAAATTGATTTATTTTAAGCGAATAACTCGCAAGTTTCCGGCGCTATCCAAAGCAGCGATTTGACTGCCATCCGGAGAATACGTCAGATGGAGAATAGCCATATCTTGAGGCAGTGTAGATAACTTGCTCCCACTGAAAGCGTCCCAAATAATCACAGCCGGCGTCAGATTGCCCTGGATCGTTGCCGCAGAAGCAACCGCTAAATGACGTCCATCAGGCGACCATACCAACGCGCTGATGTTTTCCTCGTGGTTCAGCATAGGTCCGTTTTTCCCATCCGGCAAAGTCATCAGAAACACAGCGCTCTGAGCATACCATGCCAGACGGCTCCAATCGCTCGCAAATGCTACACCATAAAGAGATGAAACAGCTGGATTTATCCATTCCAACGTCTGAACCGTCTCACCGCTGTTTGCGTCCAGAATATAGACGGTAAAATCCGGCAAACTTACCCCACCAATGCGCTTTCCATCCGGCGAAATCGAAAGGCTGGTTAGCCACGATGGCAACTTCCATGTCCTTAGATTTTGAACATCTGCAAGATCGCGGCGCTGGACAACGGTCAAACTACCATCATAAGAGGCATACGCCAACAATTCACCATTGGTGGACAATGCAAGCCCGGTGATGGCCGAATCGCTTTCGCCCACAGGTTGAGGTTCAGGATTAGCGGCCATGTCGTAAGCAAAAACCCTATTCTCATTGCTGACCCAGGCAAGCGCCTGTCGCGAGCCAGCCGCTGTTACCAGCGATGGCAGATCACCTTTAAGCGAAGTCCGCGATTGCGGCTGAAACATCTGCGCTTCAGCAGGCAAAATAATCAATTCATCCTGCGCGGCGAGAGCGAGGCCTCCATCGGATAACCAAATTACCTGGTTGAATTTTTCTCCCCCTCCGCCGACCGCGGCAAGTGGGATGACTGTAGCATTCGATCCAGTAAAAGCGGAAGGTGTCGTTTCAGAGGCCGAATCTGTTGGGGCAAACGCCCCAAACGTTTGAGCCGGGTCGCAGGCAGGCATCAAAATCAGCGCAAATAGAATAAAAACAAGCGCCCAATGAAATTTGGGCAGCTTTGAGCAAAAACGAAATCCACGCATGAAGGACATACTTTTTATTCTACCCGTAATCTGGCGTGGATAAAATAGGCCAATTTGGGGATCGTTGGGTTTGTCGGATCACTTATAACCCGCGCCGACCATAGCGCCTGCCGGGCGCATCACAATAGCACCGCCTATACAGGCTACAACGCAAGACGCGCAACCGCTGCAACGCTCAAGAGCAATATATGGCGGGTCATCCGCATCTATGCGCACAATCGCGCGCGTCTTACAAACTTGACGTGCCTCGCAAGGCTGGCAGGCCAGGCAATTTTCGTAGTCAATGCTAGGATAGAGCATGTGAACCAATTATAAATCAAAGTTCGCAGCAGTAAAGACAATGCTCTTTATAAAAATCAATCCCTAAATCGCGCATTTCGCGCAGCATGTTTACATTTTCGACCCCAACCTGAACAATGTCTGCAAAACGATAACGGCTCTCAACTACCGTTTTGTACATCTCGCTGAACAACAACGCAGTTCCGCCCAATCCTCGGTATCCTTCGATCATACCAGCGCCGTTGATATTAATCCATCGCGTTCGCCGCAATTCACGCCACAAAGCCACCCACCCCAATGGGAAAACCTGACCGCGAATACGCTGCACCGCCGCCGAAACATCTGGATGGGCAAGTAAAAAGCCGACCGGTTGATCACCTTTCATAACGATTTTTATCAGGCTGGGATCAGCGAACCATAACATCTGGTCTGCCAAACCCTTCACATCCTCATCAGTAAGCGGCGCATTCCCTTGCGTGCCGCTCAGCGCATTATTGTACAATTGCTTGAGGTGAGGTATTAAGGCGCGTAATTCTTGCCAGTTGTGATAACGCGCAACGTGTAAGCCGCGCCGCTTTTTAAGGAGTTCGGCGACTTCATGGATCCTGGCAGGGAACTGAATTCGCTCATCTAAATAACCAGAAAGTAATTCCCGCTCGCGTACAAAACCTACTTTTTCTAACAATTCGGGATAGTAAGGAGGGTTATACGGCAAGCCAAATGCCGGGCGATGCTCAAATCCACGTGTCAGGAGCCCAATACCATCAAATACGGTAAACCCTTTTGGGCCTACCAAGCGCGACATACCTTGCGATTTAGCCCAATCCTTACCGGCTGCAAAAAGCGCTTCAGCGACTTGTAAATCATTCTCGCACTCGAACAGATAAATAAATGCGGTTGTTTCCCGATTATATTGGTTATAAAGATCATTGATGAGTACCGCCAGGCGTCCACGCGCCTGGCCGTCATGGATAGCAAGCAAGAAGATCGCTCGTCCATGCCGGAAAAATGGATTTCTGCGACGGTCCAACATACGCTGGGCTTCATGCAACAACGGCGGAACCCATTGTGTGACGTTGGCATATAAACGAAACGGAAGATGTAAAAATTGACGTGCCGTCCAGTGATGAATGGCATTAACTTCGAGGATTTCCATGACCATTTACTCCTCAAATCTTTCGGGGAGAAAAGCGATAACAATACAACACTGAAAACGACGCCCAATGATAGGCTCACATCAAGTATAACGCCAACCACAGTTGTGCGCTATAATTCAACCGGAGGGCCACACCCATGCGCATCTTGACCGATCAGCACGAAAAGTTGCTCAAAGAAGAACGCCAAATCCTGAGCGACCTCAGAGTCGCACTGGCTCAATTCGAGGTTGCGCAAGAAGATGACCAGACCCTTGCGGATACCATTGCTCAGCTCGATGAATTATTTCTGCTAGTGGTGGTTGGCGAGTTCAATGCCGGAAAGAGCGCTTTTATCAACGCCTTATTGGGACAGAAATTGCTAAAAGAAGGTGTAACACCAACTACTACCCAGATCAACGTCTTACGTTACGGTGAGGAAGAGACACGCACTATCGTGAGCGACCAGCAGCATATCCTGGCGCTGCCGGTTGATTGGCTAGCTGAGATCAGCATCGTGGACACCCCCGGCACAAACGCCATCATCCGTTCGCATGAGGTGATCACTTCGCAATTCGTGCCGCGTTCGGATCTGGTGTTGTTCATTACCTCATCGGATCGCCCATTCACAGAGAGCGAGCGCGCCTTTTTGGAACGCATCCGCGATTGGGGAAAGAAAGTCGTCATCATCATCAATAAAATTGACATCTTACAAAACACCGATGAATTGCAGCAGGTGACGGATTTTGTGGCCGAAAATGCGCGCATCCTGTTAGGCGTCAACCCAGAAATCTTCCCTATCAGCGCACGGTTGGCATTGCGTGCGAAAATGGGCGAACCAGAATTGTGGATGGAAAGCCGTTTCGAACCGCTGGAGAATTACATCCGTAAAACCCTGGACGAAAAGAGCCGCCTACAATTGAAACTGCTTAGCCCGCTGGGAGTTGGTATGCATTTGGGCGAGTATTATCTGGATGTTATCCAGTCGCGGCTGGCAATTCTCAAAGAAGACACGGATATGCTGGCGGATGTCGAGAGGCAGCTGAAGGTTTATAAAGATGACATGCAACGCGATTTCGAGTTCCGCCTTTCGGATATTGAAAATATCTTATATGAGATGGAACAACGCGGCCAGGAATTCTTTGATGAAACTTTCCGTCTGGTAAGGGTGCGTGATCTGCTCAATAAAGAATTGGTGCGTCAGGAATTCGAACGTCGGGTGGTCGCCGACGCCCCGCAGCGAATCGAACGGAAAGTAGAAGAATTAATTGATTGGCTGGTGGATTCTGATCTACGTCAATGGCAGGCAATCAATGACCATCTGGCAGAGAGGCGACGCGCGCATCAAGACCGCATCATTGGCGACCTGGGACCGGGGAGTTTTGTCTATGATCGTCAGCGGTTGATAGATGCCGTTGGACGTCAGGCGCAGCAGGTGGTGGACGGTTATGACAAATCCGCTGAAGCACAAAGCATTGCCCAAGGCGCGCAAGAAGCGGTAGCAGCATCCGCTGTGCTGGAGGTGGGAGCAATCGGGCTAGGCGCGTTGGTGGCAGCCTTGGCTTCCACCATGGCAGCGGATGTTACCGGCATCTTGCTGGCAACGTTCATCGCTGCGCTTGGGTTGATTATTATTCCAGCCCGTCGCCGAGCAGCAAAGACTGAGATGCGCGAAAAAATCGCTGCATTGCGAAGCAACTTAATATCAACGTTGCGCACCCAATTTGAGAAAGAAATCCAACGCAGCCTGAACCGTATTGAGGCTGCCATGGCGCCTTATACGCGCTTTGTCCGAGCAGAGAAGAACAGCTTATTAGAAACACAAACCACTCTACAAAATCTGCAAAACGAATTAAAGCGGCTTAAAGCCGCCATTGAACGGCTCTAATAGACCTCATTTCACTTTGATTTGCAGAAAATTAGCTAAGATGCGCCTGCCTTGCGGCGTCAGAATCGATTCGGGATGGAACTGTACGCCAAAAATAGGCAACGTTTTGTGGCGCAACCCCATTAACTCACCCTCGGGAGTATGCGCAGTTATGCATAAATCATGTGGCAAAGGTTGGGCGACAATCAGCGAATGATAGCGCATTGCCTCAAAGGGATTTGGAACGCCTACAAATAAGTCCTCACCGCTATGGTAGATCAACGAAGTCTTACCGTGCATCAGGCGCGGAGCGCGTTCGACGCGCCCGCCAAACACCTCAGCGATGCATTGATGACCCAGACATACACCCAAAACAGGGATAGATGGACCCAGCAGGCGAATAAAATCACACGAAACACCTGCATCAGTTGGGTTGCCCGGCCCAGGGGAGATGATAATATGGCTGGGGTTCAGCCTACGCGCCTCGTTCACTTGGATAGAATCGTTGCGATACACTTCCACTCGCGCACCAAGCTCACCTAAATATTGCACCAGGTTATAGGTAAAGGAGTCATAATTATCAATTAGCAGGATCATTTCTTCTTCACTGAATAGCGCAAGTATAACGCGATTGCGATGAGATCCGGCGAACTATTGAGTATTTGCGGCAACAAAATCGAGGCAAGCTTGTCTGGAGAAAGTGTGTATTCACGCATCGAAGAATGAGTGTATGAGGAAACTCGGCAAATTTTGCAGGCTTGACATCTCAGAACTTTCTGTGGTAACATCCGTTCGCTTGATTAAGATTCTATGAAAGGAGACAGGCCAGTGCTGAAAGACTATTGCTCACAGCCCAACAGCTATCCCAACGTCGAATTCGGCGCTGGTTTGCTATTGCCTTGTCGTAGTGCGCCTGTTGTCAGTTAGATTGCGCGGTTTTAATCTTCAAGCCACGGGTGCACACCAACCCCGTGGCTTTTTTATTTATGGTTTGATTTGAAAATCGGCGAGAACCCAGACTAATAACGGATAAACGATCATGGATGCTTCTACCGAGTTGGCTGCTTTTGAATTAAAACAAGCATTAAGTGCGAACCGCCTCCGCGGGTTGTGGAGAATCATGCAAGGTTATCGGCTAAGTTACATCACGGCTAACCTCAGCCTGGGATTGGCGGCGATTTTCAAAACCGCCACATTCATGCTGCTGCGTTATTTCGCGGATCACGTCGTTGGACGGCCGGAAGCCACGCCTATATTGCCCTGGATTGCAGTTGGTTTCGTCGCTTTGGCAACGATTGAAGGCACGCTGACTTTCCTAAGTGGACGCTTAGCTGCTTACACCGCAGAAAACGTGACGCGAAAAGTGCGCAACTATCTTTATGACCATATCCAACGTCTGAGCTTTGCTTATCACAGCAAAGCGCGCACTGGCGAACTGATCGAACGAGTCACATCGGATGTAGACGCCATGCGCCGCTTTTTCTCGGAGCAAGCTATTGGCGTTGGTCGGATTTTCTTTCTGTTCACAATCAATTTCACCGCTTTGTTATACCTCAATGTGCGCCTGGCATTGATCTCAGTGGTTGCGCTGCCCATCGTTCTGATAACTTCGATTTTCTTCTTCAAGCGAGTTACAAAAGTCTATGAAGCTTATCAAGAACAAGAAGCTGTTTTGTCCACCGTACTGCAGGAGAATCTGACCGGCGTTCGCGTGGTGAAAGCATTTGCGCGGCAGGATTACGAGAAAGCCAAGTTCGAAAAGGAAAATTGGGGCAAATTCCTGAAAGGCAGGCGCTTCTTTTTGATGCATTCCGCGTTCTGGCCTATTTCAGATTTGATTTGCGGGACGCAAATGCTGGTGGGCTTTCTGGTTGGCGCTTGGATGGCGATTGATGGACAGATCACCGTTGGCGCATATCTCGCATACGCCGGTCTGGTTGTCTGGCTGATCTGGCCTTTGCGCAACCTGGGGCGGCTCATCGTTCAGACATCCACGGGAATGGTGTCTTTTGGCCGTGTGATGGACATCGTAAAAGAAGAGCGCGAGCCCCTAGATGCCGGCGACTTTCTACCAGAAGGCGATGTGCGCGGCGATATTGTCTTTCGCCATGTATGTTTCGAGTATGAGGATGACGACTCAAGCGTTTTGGAGGACATCACTTTCGAATGCAAAGCAGGCCAGGCAGTAGCGCTCCTGGGTTCAACCGGTTCGGGCAAGACCAGCCTGGTGAACTTGTTGCCGCGCTTTCACGACTACACCAGCGGAAGCATCACCCTGGATGGCGTTGAATTGAAACGCTACCCACGCAAGTATTTGCGCAGCCAAATTGGAATTGTGGAACAGGAACCCTTCCTTTTCTCACGCACCATCCGCGAAAACATCACCTATGGCGTTGGACGTCAGGTATCGCAAGAAGAAATTGAAGCGGCAGCGCGCGCGGCTGCAATCCATGATGTCATATTATCCTTCCCGCAGGGATACGATACGTTGGTGGGCGAGAAAGGCGTCACTTTATCGGGCGGGCAAAAACAACGCGTAACCATCGCCCGCACCCTGATTAAAAACCCGCGCATCCTGATTCTGGACGATTCGACATCTTCTGTAGATACAGAGACGGAAGCCGAAATTCGCTCTGCGCTAGAACAGCTAATGAAGGGTCGTACGACATTCATTATCGCCCACCGCATTCAAAGTGTGATGAACGCCGATCTGATCCTTGTACTGGATAAAGGTCGTATCGTTCAGAAAGGTACACATACGGATCTGGTCAGCCAGGATGGCGTATATCGCCAGATTTATGAGATTCAGACGCGCATCGAAAGCGAGCTAGAGAAGGAAATTCATCAGGCAGATCAACCAGGCGAGCGAACTCCAGAACCATCACTTGAAACCCAATCGCCTCAACCATTATAGTTTTATCCAGGTTCTATGTTTGACGGAGTGTGTGGAGATGAGCGATCAGTATTTCGATGAAGAAGATTTCAACACGCAATTCAGCAAGAAAACCGTACTGCGTATTCTCTCGAAAACCGTGCCCTACTGGCACTGGGTAACCGGATTCCTCGCCACAGTCGTGGCGGTTTCGTTCTTGGATAGTTACTTTACTTACTTGAGCAAACGGATTATTGATGAGGGCATTCTGGCAGGAAATAAAAGCGCGCTGACCCACATTGTCACCATCTATGGATTATTGATTGTAATCCAGGCAGGCATGGTGTTTGGCTTTATCTACTTGGCCGGTGTTCTTGGCGAGCGGGTGCGTTACGATCTACGCAAAGAGCTTTTCCACAAGCTACAAGATCTTTCGCTTTCCTACTACAGCCGTACACACGTAGGCTGGATCATGTCCCGTGTGACTTCAGACACTGAGCGCGTCTCCGATCTGGTCACCTGGGGTCTGCTGGATGTGACCTGGGCAGCAGCGAACATCGTCACCTCAGCGTACTTCATGCTCCGTATTAACTGGCGGTTGGGCGTTATCGTCCTTGCGATCCTACCTTTGATCATCTTGGTAGCGATTCAGTTTCGTAAGAAAATTTTGCACGAGTTTCGCAATGTTCGACGGGTGAATTCGCGCATTACCAGCGCCTATAATCAAAATATCACCGGCGTACGTGTAGTTAAGGCGCTGGGACGAGAAGACGCTAACCTAGCCGAGTTTGGCGAGCTTACTTCGGATATGTATCGCGCCAGTTATCGAGCGGCATGGCTATCGGCGTTGTTTCTGCCCACCGTCCAGATCATCAGCGCGTTTGCACTGGGCGGCGTAGCCTGGTATGGCGGTCTACAAGCCAACTTGGGAGCATTAACCGTGGGCGGAATTCAGGCATTTGTATCATATATCACCTTCATGATGTGGCCAATTCAGGACATTGCCCGGGTGTACGCAGAGATGCAACAATCTATCGCCTCAGCGGAACGCATGTTCTCGCTGCTGGACTCCGAGCCAGAGGTGCGCGATCGGCCAGACGCCTATGACCCAGGCAGCCTGCAAGGAGATATCGAATTCGATCATGTAACTTTTTATTACGATGAAGACAAACCAGTGCTGCAAGATTTCACCTTGAAGGTGCGCCGAGGCGAAACGATTGCCCTGGTAGGACCGACTGGCGGCGGAAAATCTACCATCGTCAATCTGGTCTGTCGCTTCTACGAACCTCGAAAAGGCGTGATCCGAATCGGAGGCGTGGATTACACACGCTTTAGCCTTCAAGCAATCCAGTCGCGCATTGGCGTGGTGCTTCAGACACCCCATCTATTTTCCGGCACCATTCGAGAAAACATCCGTTATGGTCGCCTGGATGCCAGCGATGAAGAAGTGGAAAAAGCCGCTCAGTTAGCCGGAGCGCATGATTTCATCACCGCTTTCGAGAAAGGCTATGAATCGGAGGTCGGCGAAGGAGGAAATCTACTCTCCACCGGGCAAAAACAGCTTATCAGCCTGGCGCGAGCAGTGCTGGCGCAACCCGAAATATTTATCATGGACGAAGCAACCAGTTCGGTGGACACATTAACCGAAACGCTGATCCAGAAGGGCATGGAAAATCTGATGCGCGGACGCACCAGCTTTATCATCGCCCATCGTCTATCTACCATTAAGCGCGCCGATCGCATCTTGGTGATCGAGGATGGACGTATTGTCGAAATGGGAACTCACGCTGAGTTGTTGCGCCTGCGCGGCCATTACTACAATCTATATACGCGGCAATTTCGCCATGAGAAGAGCGAAGAATTGGAGCTTTACAAGCTACTCGGAGCGCAAGCTGTTTGAACGCTTCTATCCTTGAGGGCGTATAATTCCAGATAGCCTTTACACAGAACCAATGATGGTTAAACGCTTTCGTCTTTTGCTTCACTCCTATCCTAATCAGTTCTGGTTGATGTTCGTTGGCATGTTGATCAGCACTGTCGGCGCCAGCATGATCTGGCCGTTTCTGATGATCTACGTCAGCAAACGTCTCAACGCGCCTATGACTTTGGCAGCCAGCCTGCTCACACTAAACGCCGCAATGGGCTTAATCGCCTCCTTCCTGGGCGGTCCACTGTTAGACCGCATCGGGAGAAAATGGATTATGGTTTTCAGCCTCGCTGCGAACGGTGCAGCATATATCTTCTTGGGTCATGCCAGCGCCTTTCCTCAATTCGCGCTGCTGCTGGGGATCACCGGAGCTGTAAACCCGTTATACCGCTCAGGCGCAGATACCATGATGGCCGACCTTGTGCCACCTGAACGACGCGCCGATGCCTACTCGCTGATGCGCTTGAGTAACAACCTGGGTATTTCAGTTGGTCCACTCATTGGTGGATTTATTGCCTCGACTTCTTATACGTTGGCTTTTTACTGCGCTGCGGCAGGGATGATGCTTTACAGCCTATTGATGATGTTACTTGGCAAAGAGACAATGCCGGCGCGTCCAACAGCCGAAGTGGATTCCACCCTCAAACGCGAGGCATTTGGAGGCTATCCAGCAATTTTACGCGATGGTCGCTTTATGAGCTTTATCGCCACGTTTACGCTGGTCTCTGTCTGTGCTGTGCTGATGTGGACGATCATGCCAGTGTACGCCAATCGAAACTTTCAGGTGCCAGAAAACGTCTACAAATGGATACCAGCGACGAATGCAATGATGGTGGTGTTCTTTCAACAACTGGTTACGCAAATTACCAAACGCTATGCCCCGTTGCGAGCACTGGCTGCAGGCGCGCTCTTTTACGCCGTTGCAGCCGGAGGTGTGGCGCTGGCGACCCATTTCTGGGGTTTTTGGGTATGTATGGTGGTAATGACAATTGGCGAGTTGATCCTTGCCCCCACATCCAGCACCTATGCAGCTAACTTAGCCCCTTCCGATAAACGCGGCCGATATATGAGCTTGTACGGCCTTACCTGGCCGGTGGGCGCTGGCGTTGGACCGATCTTCGGCGGCTTGCTGAACGATTTACTCGGCCCGCAAGCAACCTGGTATGGTGGGATGGTGGTTGGGTTAATTGGTGCGCTGATTTTCGCGCTGTTGGGTCGCCATATATCTTCCATGCAAGGACTTACCACACCTACCAGCGCTGCAGATTAGATTCATTTCGGATGGTTGCGGATCAGAACATGAAAATCGCGGTTATTGCCGATGTTCACGCCAACTTAGTCGCCTTACAAACCGTTCTCGAAGATGTGGAACGCTGGCAGCCCGATCAGGTTGTCATCGCTGGAGATATTGTCAACCGCGGACCGCGACCGGCAGAATGTTGGAAAATTATCCGGGAAAAAGTCCAAACGGCTGGGTGGCTTCTGGTGCGAGGCAACCATGAAGATTACGTGCTTTCCCATGATGACCCAGACGCGCCACGCAGCGGACCATGGTTTGAAGTAAACCGCGCCTCCTTTTGGACTTACTCCCAGTTAAACGGCGAAGTAGGTGAATTACGCGCGATGCCTTCTTATCAATCCCTAACAGATCCCGCCGGCAATGAATTGCTCTTCTATCATGGCTCGATTCTAGGAATGCGGGATGGCATCTATCCAGAGACAAATGACAGCGCGTTACGAAAGAAGATCGGCCTGGATCAGCGCCCTAATGGATCGCCTCGTTTAGCGCTTTTCTGCGTCGGACACACCCATCGCGCCCTGACGCGTCGTCTGGATGGTGTCCTGGTGGTCAATGCCGGCTCGGCGGGATTGCCCTTCGACCGCGATGCTCGTTGCGCTTACGCACGCCTCACATGGAGCGATCACCAATGGAACGCAGAAATCGTGCGTCTGAAATACGACCTGGCGCAGGCAGCGCGAGATTTCGAATTGAACGGCTACCTAGAAGGCGGCGGGCCTCTGGCGAGGCTGGTTTTGCATGAATTGCAGTGCGCCTGCTCGCATCTGTACACCTGGGCGTTGCATTATCAGGAGCGCGCTTTGCAGGGAGAAATCAGCGTGGACGAATCGGTGCAGCGTCACCTGGCGCAACCTGCGCCTTGATACGCTAACCAAAGCGCGTGGAGATTTTTTAAGGAGGAAACATTTATGCTACATACGCGTTCACTATCGAGTGTTCTGATTGCCTTGCTATTAGCGGCTTTGGCGTGCAATGCGCCGCAACGCGCCGCTGCGCCAGAGGTGGCAGCGATTGTTGCCCAAACCCAAACTGCAGCCGCAGTTGAAAAATTGCTGACTGCTACCACACCAGCCAGTGCGACGCCCACCACACAATTGGATAGACCTACAGAACAGGCTGCTACGCCCACGATCAGCCCGAAGCAATGTACGAACAAAGCTCGCTTTGTTAATGAAACCGTCCCAGATGGATCACAATTTCCACCTGGTCAAGCCTTTGTCAAGACCTGGACATTGCAAAATGTTGGCGATTGCACCTGGACACCAGAATATAACCTGGTCTTCGTGCGCGGAGAACAAATGGGTGGGACCAGCCCTGCCCCCATTGGGCAGAACGTGCCGCCAAATGGGACGATTCAGATCTTTTTGCCGCAAACCGCGCCCATGGAGCCTGGAGAACATCAAGGCTATTGGAAGTTGCGCGCTCCATCTGGCGAAGAATTCGGCCTGGGAGACGACGCCAGTGTAGCTTTTTGGGTCAAGATCAATGTCGTCGCAGGGGCGCCAACACAGGCAACGCCTGGCGCTCTTAATCTAGGCGCGCCGACGCGAACTATTACCTTCAGCAATAACCGCACCCCATTCAGTTTAGGAGACGACGACGACATCGGCTTCGCAGTCAAGGATGGCCAATTAATCCTGACGGCTTTTCGCCCCGCGGGCGACATGTGGCGCGTCGCTGAAATTGGTCAATTGTCCAACTTCGCTATCGAAACGCGTTTTAGAACCGGCGCTTCTTGTTCAGGAAATGACGCCTATGGCTTGATTGTACGAGCGCCCAGCCAGCCCGATAATATCATAGATAGCGGAATGGTATTCGGTTTTAGCTGCGAGGGAAAATATCGCATTTACCGCATGGACAACGGCGGTTACACTGGCCTTGTGCGCTGGAGCGCTCATGCAGCCTTGCGAGCCGGCCCCAATCAGGACAATGTAATCCTCATCCAGGCACAGGATGAGCAGTATCAGCTTTACATCAACGGGATATTGGTGCAGGAATTTTCCGACCCCAGTTATTCGACCGGCCTATTCGGGTTGATGATCAGTTCTGGCGGTACACCCAATTT
>DYGV01000085.1 GCA_020724505.1 Anaerolinea thermophila | reverse complement strand
GCAAAACCCTGCAAGTGGAAGGACAGGAACATGGCACGGTCACCGGCCGACCGCGCCGCTGCGGCTGGTTCGACGCAGAATTAGTGCGCTTCACCGTCCAATTGAACGGCGTAACCCGGATCGCCTTGACCAAGTTGGATGTACTTGACACACTGCCCCAGATCAAAATATGCGTCGGCTATCGCTTGCCAGAGAGCGGCGAGCAATTGCGGCGTTATTGGGAACTCGACACTGCGCGCCTGGAGCAATGTGAGCCGGTTTACATCGAGATGGAAGGTTGGCAACAGTCCACTCACGACGCTCGTCGTTTCGCAGACTTGCCGCCACAGGCGCAAGCTTATGTTCGCAAAATCGAGGAGCTTGTTGGAGCGCCGGTCGGTTATGTTTCGGTTGGCGCAGAACGCGAGGCAACCATTCACATATTTGGCGCAACTTAAGTTTCCAATCTCCGAATATTTGCCGCCAATTGGCGCGCCCGCTGCGCGGCGTCGCCCAGATAATGGCTATAATCCATCAACGCGCCAATTTGGTCGGCGTTTAGATACTGAAGCAGGTGAGCGTCCGCGGCAAGTTCTTCCGCCAATGGGTTTGCCCCTCCGTTCTGGATCGCTTCCCAGGCGACCAGGGCATGTCGCCGCAGACGCTCGTGCATTTCCTGTCGGTCTGCACCAGCTTTGACCAACGCCATCAAAACCCGCTCCACCGCCGCAAAAGGACCATAGGCGTCAAGATTCCGCTGCATGGCAACGAAATCCACCTGCAAACCGCGCAGGATGCGCCTGGCGACGCGCAACAATTCATCAGCAATCAAAAACGACTCGGGTAACAGCGTACGCCGGTTGGCTGAGTCGTCCAGCGTACGCTCCAGCAATGAATGAGCTGCGTTATCCCAGGCCAGGCGCGGCGCTTGCGCCAGCAGTCGTCCCAGTGAGTTGATCTTTTCGGCGTTGATCGGGTTGCGCTTGAAGGGCATCGCCGAAGAGCCGACCTGTTTCTCGCCAAAGGGTTCGCGCCATTCGCCAATCGGCGGCGACTGCAAGAAACGCAAGTCGAAGGCGAAGCGGTAGAGCACGGCCCCCAGACCCGCCAACGCGCTGACCAGCCGATAATCCTGCTGGCGTGGATAGACCTGATTGGCAATCAAGAAAAATGGCAACTCCAGGCGTTCAGACAGTCGCTGTTCAAATCGCGGCAGCGCCGCGCTTCCGATCAGTTCGGCATAAGCTGCGCCGCTGCCCACCGCGCCTTTGAAACCCTTGCCGCGCAACCCTCGACGGATCGCGTTCAGTCCCTCCCAGTCTTCAAGCAAATCCTGGGCATAGCTCGCCAGCCGATACCCTAACGTGGAGGGTTCGGCGGGTTGCAGGTGCGTGAAGGCGATGAGGGGGATGTCCGCCCAGGCTTCAATCTTATCTGCAAACTCCAGCAGCAATTTGCGCAACTCCCCCAGGAGCAGATCCAGCGATTGGCGCATCCGCAACACATCGGCGTTGTCTTCAATGTCCATCGAGGTCGCCCCCAAGTGCAGGATGCGCCCGCCCGAGGCGGCTTGCTCGGCGAAGGTCTTTAGCTCTGCCATCAGATCGTGATGCAACTCGGCTTCGATCTCCAGGGCGCGTGGAACATTGACCTCGTCCATGTGGGCGCGCAGATCCGCAACTTGTTCAGGGGTTACCAGGCCAAATTCAGCCTGTGTTTCAGCCAGAGCGAGCCAAATACGCCGCCAAAGCCGACGTTTGTGCGCCTCGCTCCAGATGCGGCGCATCTCCTGGCTGCCATACCGCCAGGTGTATGGGGAAAGATAGGTCTCAAAATCCAGGTTCATCATTCGACATCAATTTGTAATTTGATCCGCAATCCCTATCTTGACACATTCACCGGATTGTGTCAATCCGGTGTGGGCATAATTTAGTTCAGGCAATCCACATTCATTTGGCGTTGGTCATCTCAGAGTATAATCAACGCCATGAGCCTGCAACCGTTGGGGCAATATCGCCTGGAAGAGCATCTGAGCAGCAGCCGCGTTGCAGAAATGTATCGCGCCTACGACATGGTGCGCAAGCGCGTCGTGTTCTTACACACTCTCAAAGCCAGCGCGCTGACCGATGAAACAGGGATGCGCCGCCTCCGTCAGCAAGCGCAGGCGGCTGCGGAGTTAGTGCATCCACGCCTGGCATGGGTATGGGAAATCGGCGAAGACAAGGGGCAATATTATATCGTTGAGCGGTATGTCAGTGGCCCCACCCTGGCGCAACGGTTAACCGAATCAGGACCCCTGAGTTGGGAAGAAGCAAGCGAGGCGATCACGCAATTGGCACAGGGTCTGGATTTCGCTCATTCCCGCGGCTGGGTGCATCGCGCAGTGACGCCGCAGAATATTTTTCTCAGCTCAGAACTGGGCGCGGTCCTGTCTGGTCTGGCGCTCTCCGGGCTGGCCATTCAAAGCCTTACAGTGGAAACGGAAGCGGAGCGCATTCAGCAGGCAAGGTATCTTGCGCCAGAGATCTGGCAGGGTCAGCCTCCTTCGCCAGCTTCTGACCAGTATGCGCTGGCTTGCATTTTGGTCGAAATGTTGACCGGCAAACCACTCTTCGATGGCGCATCGGTAGAGGAGATCCGGGAGCAACATCTATCTGCATTAAAACTGCCGCACACCTGGCCGCCAGGGACGCCCTGGCAAATTGAATTGGCTCTGGAACGCGCTCTGGCGCAACAACCGACGCTTCGCTACGCAAGCGTCTCGGACTTCGCCACCGCGCCTCAACAACTCGCCGCTTTAACCACCAGCGACGAACAGGAGCGCCAGCGGCGCGCCGAGCTGGCTCTTCAGCGGCGCGCTGCCGAAGAGGAGGCGCGGCAAGCCGCCGAGGAGGCTGCTCGTTTGGCTGCCCTGGAACAGGCGAAACGCGAGCTTGAGGAGCAGGTGCGTCAGCAGGTTGAATTGCTCACGCAGGCATCGCGAGAGCCGTTGCCGGGAGAGACCTCAACAGTGACCCCGCCAACGGCGCGGCGCGCAACCAAACCCGCCGATGCGAAGCAACGCACAAAAAGGGCAGCCACGGGACTGATCTGGCTGTTTTCAGCGTTGTTTTTCGCAGTCGTTGCCTGGGCGTGGTTCAATGGAATGATCCCCATCGCAGGACTGGCTGCAGAAACGCCCACCCCAACATTCACCCAGACGAGCATCGCCCTCACTTCGGTCTTTACTTCGTCCACCGTCAGCCCCACGCACATGCCGACGGCGACCTTCACCACAAGCCCGACATTCTCGGTTACACCGACTCCCAGCCGCACCCGCGCGCCGACGATCACCCCCTCGCCCAGCCCCACTCCCACAGTCACCGCCAGGCCAGCGACGCCAACCCGCACCCCGCGCGCGCCGCGCGAGGATTCAGGCGACTGACCACCGTCAAGTATAGCGATAGAGCCAACTTTATAAAATCTGATAGATGAGGAAACAGGAATCGGTGAAAACGCTCCCACAAAACCCAACAGGCATTTCCATTCGGCCGTTGCGCGCCTGGGCGACGCGCCCAGCGCTTTGGCTTGCAGCCTCATTGTTTGCCATCGCCCTCATCACCTGGATTAGTCCAGAAGAGAAAGTGTTAGGCGCCGGCGCACGCGTCGTATATTTACACGGCGCTTGGGTTTGGGCCGCGCTGACGGCTTTTGCCGCCGCCGCTGGCATCGGGCTGCTGGGTTTGATCTACCGCCGTGATGCGCTGCACGCCTGGTCACGCGCGCTTGGCCGGACGGGTTTATTCTTCTGGATCACTTACCTGCCCATCTCCATGTGGGCAATGCAGACGAGTTGGAACGGGTTGTATCTGGCTGAACCGCGTTTCCGCCTGGCAGTGATCTTTTCTATCGCCGGGTTATTGTTGCAAGTTGGGTTGACGCTCATTAATCGCCTAACCTGGAACTCGGCAGGAAATCTGGGCTATGCGATGGCATTGTTCACAGCCTTGCGATTCACGCAAAACGTGATGCACCCACCCTCGCCCATCCTGAATTCGGAGGCGTCGCGCATCCAGCTCTATTTTACGACCCTGTTCACATTGACCTTGCTGGCTGCCTGGCAGGTTGCAAGATGGTGGCATGAAAAAGACCCCCTTCCCGAACAGGCGACAACAACAAAGCATAGAAGCGCGCATTGAAAAAACCTCTTCCCATACAATTATCCGTATTTATCGCCATCCGCACGGTGCTGAATACACTGGTGCGTATGGCGTACCCATTCTTGCCGGTATTTGGCCGCGGCCTGGGCGTGGACTTATACTGGCTCTCGCTGGCGCTCACCCTGCGTTCAGCGATGGGACTCTTTGGCCCTTTTCTGGCTTCAGTAGGAGATCGACGCGGCCGCAAGACGGGCATGTTGTTTGGAGTGTCGTTGTTCACCGCCGGCGCAGGCGTGATGGTGATCTGGCCCTCTTATCCAGCCTTTGTGGCCATGCTCATCCTGGGCATTCTGGCAAACTTCGTTTTCCTGCCTTCCATGCAAGCCTACCTGGGCGACCAGGTACCCTATCGGCGACGCGGTTTGGTGATGGCGCTGACTGAATTCGGCTGGTCGTTTAGCTTTATCCTGGGTATGCCGGCTATTGGATTTTTGATTGACCGATCCGGTTGGCAGGCGCCGTTTCTCTGGTTGGCCGCCTTGGGATTATTGAGCCTCATTGGATTATCCTGGTTGTTGCCCAAGGATGACCCTTCCCTCACTCAAAACAGCAGCCTGTGGAAAAATCTACGCCTGGTTTTCGCGCCGGGCGCGACGTTGGCAGGCATCCTCATCGGCGCTTCGATGAGCGGCTCCAATGAGCTGGTGAATTTGATTTTCGGCGTGTGGCTGGAGGATGCCTTCCAGGTGAAAATTGCTACTCTGGCGGTCGCTTCTATGATCATTGGTTTCTCGGAACTGGGCGGCGAATCCCTGGTCAGTTTGTTCGCTGACCGCCTGGGAAAACGCCGCGCGGCGATGTTGGGGCTGATGGCAAACATCCTGGCTGTGCTAGCGCTGCTGGGTTTAGGACGTAGCCTGAACGGAGCGCTGATCGGTCTCTTTTTCTTTTATATCACGTTCGAGTTCACTATTGTCAGCAGTCTGCCGTTGATGACCGAAGTGCTGCCCGCGGCGCGTGCCACCTTTATGGCGGCGTTTATCGCCAGCACTGCATTAGGGCGCTCACTGGGTTCGCTGATCGCGCCGGCGTTGTATGACCTCGGACGTTTGCTAACCAGCCACTCACCCCTGTTCATCATCGCCCTGGCGGTAACAGCGCTAAATCTGCTGGCAATCTTTGCGTTGCGAAGCATCTACGAGGAGCGAGAGAATTGACCTCCGTTGGCGAGGGGTCTGAACTTCATTTGAGCGAGCGCAACCGATAACTTTCTCACCCACCGGCTTCTGCAAGCGCTTCTTCTTCGGTATAATTTGTGCTGCTATGAGATCCTCGATGAAAATACGGCTAATTCTTCAGGTTTGCCTGGCGGCGGTCTGCGCGCTGACCGCCCCGCGCCTGGTCAACCTGTTGACAGGCAAGGACGACGCGAGCGCTGTGTATGCCGCCCCAGCGCGCCAGATCCCCATCTATACCCCCACGCCAGGCCCAGATGGACGAATTATCTACATCGTCAAAGCGAACGATACATTATTGGGCATTTCACTCATCACCGGCGTGCCGATAGATCAATTACGCGCTTTGAATAACCTGACCAGCGACACCATCTTTGAAGGTCAGCAACTGCTCCTGGGGTTGGCGGGTCCGCCAGAAGTGACACCGACCAGCGGGCCAACTCCCACGCCAACCGCGGTTTTGCCCACCCCCTCGCCGAAGCCCGGTTTAGTCACCTTGTGCGTCTTATTATTCAACGACTTGAACGGCGATTCAATTCGCCAAGACAATGAATCTTCCATCCCCAACGGCGCCATTAGCTTTGGCAACCGCGCCGGCACCGTCTCCCAAACCACCACCACCGGCGTGGGCGAGGAACATCAATGCTTTGAGAATCTCCCCGAAGGGAACTATACCATCAGCGTGGCGCTGCCCGAAGGTTACAATCCCACCACTGCCACCGACGCCGAAGCCAAACTTGCAGCCGGCGAGCAGTTTTACATCAACTTTGGCGCTCAAGCGAACTCGCAAGCGCTGGCTGAAGCGCCAACCATTCCCGCCCCAGAGGGAGGCAGATCGCCGCTTTTGGGCATCATCGGGGGATTGTTTTTGCTGGCTGGCGTAGGGGTTGCCATTTTCGCCGGCCGCATGTTGCGCGGACGCTAACGGCTCATGAACGCCGGCTCTCGCAGCGCCGCAGGCCATTGCAGCTATGCCAGGCTCCTAAGGCGGAGAAGCGTACAAAATCCGCAATGCTGCCCTCAATTTCTCCATATCCCAATCCGCTGAACGCTGACGCGCTGCTTGAGACAACGCCTCGGCTACAGTTTCTTCTACAATTACGGTAATCAATGCTGCGCCCAGCGCCCGACGGCTGGCTGCATAGGAAACCTGAGTAGACGACAGGTAAGCTGCCGGCCCAGCCAGGGCTGAGGAACGTTCATCTTCGAGTCCAACCACCGGACGAGCGCAAGCCAACGCCATCCGCATTGGATCGCCCCAGGGCGAACTCACCATGGGGTGAAATAAGGCGCTGCAACGCCGATAAAGCAGCGCCAGACAAGGCAATGGTAGCCACGGTAATGGGCGTGCGGTGCCGGTCAACTGATATTCCGCCAATAAAGCCGCCAGTCGCTCCTGAGCCGAGGCGTCCAGACCCACCAGCAAAAGGGGAAACTCATACCCGATTGAACCCGCCGCCCAGCTCCAGGCGTCTAAAACTTGCCGCAGCGCGGCTTCCGAAGTTGGACCATGATACAGAATATAGGCATCGGGCAAATCCAAAGCCGGCCATTCCGGGCAGCTCTGCAAGAAATCATCTTCACTGGCAGCGCTCTGAGTAAAGAGAGGATGCACCGCGGGCGGCAAATCATACGTCGCTCCGCCCGCCTGTTCCACGGGCAAATCTTGCGGCCACAGCCATATTTGAGCACGAGACAACCCGCCTTGTGAGAGAGCCTCTCGCAGGCGAGCAACAAAACCTACCCGATCGCTCGCTCTTCCACCAGTCCCCAAATCGTCAGAAAATCCAGCCGGGCTGACCATGCGCGGCAAACGCCCCCAAAGCGGCAACCCGCCGCCCACTGCGTGCATCCAGCCTGCGCCAGATTGATCAGCCAGCGCTGGAAGCGTCCTTTGTTCCCAACGCAACCTGGATCGCTCCGAATTTGGCGTGGGAGACAGGCGCGTCTCCACCCACTCCGGCAAGCGATGGAAGGATTCACCCGGCAAGGCGATCACCGCCGAATGCTCCGATGGATGAGCCGCCAGCAAGGTCATCAAATGGAGCGCTTCTGGGCTATTGGGCTGATAAACCAACGACCAGCCGTCGTAAAAGATCTTCATAACTCACGCCTTAATTTGGCGTTGCTTCTCATCCACGCGTTTCAAGAAACGTTGGACATCAATGATAACGCGTTGATGCGTCCCTTCGCCGACCTTTTCCTGGTCATCCCAGGCTTCTACATGCAGCGTCACTTTCCGCCCATCCACTTCCACCACCTGGCTGAAAATGCGCACGCGGGCGTTCATGGGCGTGGGCGCAAGATGCCGCACGTCAACCAATGCCCCTACGCTGGAATACCCTTCTGGCAATTGCTGAGCGATGAGCGCATGTGAGACGCGTTCCATCATGCCGATCATGCTCGGCGTCGCCAGCACGCGCAACGATCCACTGCCAATGTGCGCCGCGGTGAACTCTTCTTCGACGATGAAAACAGCTTCATTGCGTAAACCGACCGGTATCATTGCCGAATAATCCATGCACTCCTCCGAATAAACAAAGTATTTGTCTTGGGTTCAAGCCACGCCCCACCAATCCTGCCCTTCACGCAATCCCATAGCCGTCAGACGCTGGCGGATCAGTTGTCGCGCCCCTCGCGCTCCTACCGCAGCCAGAACAACCGGGGACGAAGCACGCCGCCAGAGTTCAGGCAACGCCTCCGGCGGCAGGATCGGCAATCCGCGGCGCGTCCGCCCGATCTTGCGTGGGTCAATATCAATATAGGCTTTTAGCGGCGCGCCCTGGCGAAGCAAATGTTTTCCCAGTCGTCGCCCCACCATACCCGCCCCCCACACGATCACCGCATCGCGCTCCGCCAATGGGCCGCGAGTGAGGTAATACGCCTTGGCGCGCAAGAAATTCTCCAGAGAATAGCGGCTATCCACGCGGGTCAGCCGTTGAGGGTGTTCGCGCCATTCCAACAGACATTCATCCAGTTTGGCGAAACGCGCCCCGTTCAGATACAAACGCAGCAGTAGATCATAATCCTCCGCCCAACCCCGATCTTGATAGCCGCCCACGTGCAACAAGACCTCCTTGCGGAAAGTCAGACTGGGATGTGGAAGGGGGCTTTCGATGAAGATCTCCCGGCGGATATCCTCATCAGTCAGTAGGGCGTTGAGCCAATCCAGGTAAATTGCAAAACCCTGCCGCACCTGATCCGCCGGAAAAGCCGTCACACGGCAACTGACTACATCAATCCCTGGATTGGCATCCAGAAAAGCCGCCTGGCGTTCCAGGCGTTGCGCATGAGCGCGGTCATCAGCGTCCATGCGGGCGATATAAGGGGCGGAACACTTCGCCAAACCTGCATTGAGGGCAGAGACAATCCCGCCATGCCCACAAGCCAGGATACACAGGCGCGGGTCTGCGGCAGCATACGATTGCAGGATATCTAAGGTGGCGTCACTGGAGCCGTCATCCACTGCGATGATCTCAAAATCCGTCAACGTCTGCCGCTGGAGACTATCCAAGGCTTCGGGCAGCGTCGCTGCGGCGTTATAACAGGGCATCAACACCGAAACAATCGGCATGGGGCGATTCTACCATTCGCAGATCGAGCGATTGAATCAAAGCACAAAATCACAATCGTCATCCGCATGAAAAATCGGTATAATTTTCCATGCGATTTTGATCGGATTAGCACGTCGCCAGTGATCCGCCAAAGAAGGCTAATTTGAGTGCTGCTCTTTTCCGATCAACCCAACGTGTGGAAATCAATCTACCATTTGACGAAAATTTACAGGAGGCAATGATGAGCGTAAAAATCACCTGGCTTGGTCATGCTTCGATCCGCGTGGAAACCGGCGGCTACCGCCTGCTGGTTGACCCTTTCTTAACCGACAACCCAATGGCAACCCTGAACGCCGCTGAAGCGCAGGCGGATTACATCTTGCTCTCCCATGGGCATGGCGATCACATCGGCGACACAGTGGAAATCGCCCAGCGCACGGGCGCAACCGTAATCACCAATTTTGAGATCGGCGGCTGGTTGGATAAGAAAGGAGTCAAAAATCACACTCAGCACATTGGCGGTGGTTATCATCACCCCTTTGGCTACCTCAAATTGACGCAGGCTGTGCATGGCTCTGGTCTGCCGGACGGCTCTTATGGCGGCAACCCAGCGGGTTTCCTGCTCACCAGCAAGGATGGAAAGAAGGTGTACTTCGCTTGCGATACCGGTTTGTTTGGCGATATGCGCCTGATCGGCGAGGAGGGCCTCGACCTGGCGGTGTTGCCCATCGGCGATAATTACACCATGGGGCCAGACGACGCGTTGCGCGCAGTGCATCTGCTCAACCCCAAACATGTGATCCCAATACATTACAACACCTGGGATGTCATCGCCCAGGATCCAAACGCCTGGGCGCAGCGTGTTGAGGCCGAAACCCCTGCACGGGTGCACGTGCTGAAACCGGGCGAGAGCTTTGAAATATAGCGAGCGGTAAGGTCAGACCCCCTTAAGAATATTTGCCCAATATGCCAGCCGGGGCCGGCTGGCGTAATCTTTCTTTATAGACAGTTAATATTTGGATAACACAGGTCTGCTATAATGAGAGTCCGATCTGGAGGTGATGATGTTGGATAGTTTCTTCCGCCGAAAAGAAGATGAGGCGCGCTTTGCGCAGGCAGGCCGCTTGCCGCCCGGGCAAGCGCTCACGCAGAAATTTCCCGTTTTGCACTACGGCCCCGTGCCATCCTTCAACCCAGCAACCTGGAGCTTTCGCGTTTGGGGGGAAGTAGAAGAGGAGGTACGCTGGAATTGGGACGAGTTCCAAAAACTGCCGCGCGCTAAGCTGATGATGGATATTCATTGTGTCACGCGGTGGAGCAAATTCGATACCTTGTGGGAAGGCGTTTCAGTGCGCGCCCTGGTTGATCAGGGCTACATCAAGCTCAAGCCAACGGCGAAATACGTGATGCAACACGCCGAATATGGCTTCACCGTCAACCTGCCTCTGGAAGTCGTCTTGCAGGATAATTTTTTACTGGCGACACATTTCAACGGCGAACCGCTTACTCCAGATCATGGCTACCCGCTGCGCGGCGTGGTGGGCTACATCCCCGGCCGCGACGATTTGAAAACCCCCTATTTCTGGAAAGGCGCCAAATGGTTGCGCGGCTTGGAGTTCATGGCTCAAGATCGCCCCGGCTTTTGGGAGCAGGCCGGTTACCACAATGAAGCGGATGTGTGGAAAGAAGAGCGCTTCGGGTGAGGCGCGGCGTTGATCTGATGACGTTCTTTACGATTAGACTTTATTAATCCCGCTTGATCTATCTTGACGATCTTGTATATTTCCTTGTATAATGCAATGTCTGTCTAATAGGCGTTCTGTCCGTCGCGCTGGGTGAAGAAGATCGTACGATGTACATGGCGAGAGATTCGCAGCGAGTCGCTCGCGGTCAACAGGAACAGGCGCGGGGCGCGCCTTAGCGAAGGAATGCTCAGATCTTCGCGTAAAAACTTGCAGTCCGTTTCCTTCAGCCAGTTCGCTGGCCGGCGAACGGGCTTTTCTGACTTATTGATACCGTTGATCTATTTTCTCTTGCGTAAACCTCACCAATTCGCGCTGCCCGCGCGCTTTTCATGTATAGGAGGCAACTAAATAGTGGAAACTAAGGGATTAACCTCACTTCGAATCAGCCTGGCTTCTCCCGAAACCATCCGCAGTTGGTCGTATGGAGAAGTATTAAAACCAGAGACGATCAACTACCGGCGCTTACGCCCAGAAAAGGATGGACTGTTTTGCGAGGCGATTTTTGGTCCAACGCGCGACTGGCAATGCTACTGCGGTAAATACAAAAACATTCGCTATAAAGGCATCGTATGCGACAAATGCGGCGTAGAAGTGACGCGCTCCTCGGTGCGCCGCGAACGGATGGGGCATATTGAATTATCCGCACCGGTGGCGCATGTCTGGTACACGCGCCGCATCCCCTCTTATTTAGGTTTATTGTTAGACATTTCCCGCCGCAACCTGGATCGGGTGCTGTATTTCGCTCAATATGTGGTCACTTTCGTAGACGAAGATGCGCGCAAAAAAGCCCTGCAACGTCTGGAAGACAAAATCACGGTTACCGAGCGTGAGCAAGCAGCCAAGATCAACGCCCGCATCGCTGAGATCAAGGCAGGGCGTGACCGCCAGCTCAACGAGCTAAGCCAGAAGCAGGCCGCCATTGAGCAGCTTTACATTGACCGCATCTCTGAACAACTTGAACCAGTAATCGAAGCCGGCAAACGCCTGGAGAACACGCTGCGCGAAAACATGGGGCAGGCGCCGCGTACGGCGATCCATTTCCCGGATACGGATATTGTCATCGTCGAAGCCGGCGAAGTCATCACCACCCAACACCTGACCAGCGTTCAGAAAGTGGTTAAGAATCGCCTGGAGGAAATCGAGGCGGATCTGAAGGGACAGAAGCAGCGCGAATACGAACAATTGCAACTGGAGAAAGAAAGAGTTCGCGCCGAAGCGGATTTAAGCATGGAAGAATTGCGCGGTCAGCTCGACGATCAATCCGTAGCGGTGCGCGATGAAAATTCGCGGCTGCGTGACGAATTATTAGAGCTTCGTCCGCTCACCTTCATGGGCGAGACGCGCTATCGCGAACTCAAGTCGCGCTGGGGTCAGGTATTTCGCGCCGATATGGGCGCAGAGGCGTTCTATGATATCCTGCGCCGGCTCGACCTGGACAAGTTGGCTGAAGAGCTATGGCATGAAGTGCGCACCTCGCGCAGCAAGCAGAAACGCAAGAAAGCCACCAAACGCCTGAAGGTGGTTGAGGCTTTCCGCCGTTCGGGCAACCGACCCGAATGGATGATCTTGACTGTTTTGCCGGTCATTCCGCCGGATCTGCGCCCGATGGTGCAGCTTGATGGCGGGCGTTTTGCCACCTCGGACTTGAACGACCTGTATCGCCGGGTGATCAACCGCAACAACCGCCTGAAACGCCTGCTAGAGCTGGGCGCGCCTGACGTCATCGTGCGCAACGAAAAGCGCATGTTGCAGGAGGCGGTTGACTCGCTGATTGACAACTCCCAGCGCGGCAAGGCACTTTCGCGCCGCGGCCGTCGCGAACTCAAGTCGTTGAGCGATATGCTCAAAGGCAAGAAGGGCCGCTTCCGCCGTAACCTGTTGGGTAAGCGCGTAGATTATTCCGGTCGTTCGGTGATCGTGGTCGGGCCCAAGCTCAAGCTTTATCAGTGCGGCCTGCCCAAGAATATGGCTTTGGAGCTGTATCGCCCGTTTGTCATTTCCCGGCTAGTGCAGCACAACTACGCCGCCAATGTGAAAGGCGCCAAGCGTTTCATCGAGCGCGGCCGTCCCGAAGTATGGGAGGTGCTGGAAGAGGTGATCAAAGAACGACCGGTGCTGCTCAACCGCGCCCCCACCCTGCACCGCCTGGGCATCCAGGCTTTTGAGCCGGTGTTGATCGAAGGCAGCGCCATTCAGCTTCACCCATTGGTGACCACTGCCTTCAACGCCGACTTCGACGGCGACCAAATGGCAGTTCATGTGCCGCTCTCCCAAAAAGCGGTGATGGAAGCGCGCCAGCTAATGCTTTCTGCCAAGAACCTGCTTAAGCCCGCCGACGGCGAACCCATCATCAGCCCCTCCAAGGACATGGTCTTGGGCGTGTATTACCTCACCAAACAGCCACCCAACCGACCGCACAAAGGCGATGGGCGCATCTTCAGCGATATGGATGAAGTCGAGCTGGCTTATAGCCTGAAACAACTGGATATCCACGCTGCTATCCGCTTGCACGTAAAGACCTGGTACGACGACCAAAACAACCGCCTGAACAAGGCTGAGGAACGCATCATCGAAACGACTCCTGGTCGCGTCCTGTTCAACCGCGTCCTGCCCGAAGAAATGCGCTTCGTCAACTGGGAACTGGACAAAGGTGGACTGAAGGATTTGATGGCCAGCCTGTACGAAGTGTGTGGTGATGAGCGAACGCCCGAAGTCGCCGATGCGATCAAAGACATCGGCTTCGCCTATGCCACCCGCTCTGGCTACTCCCTGGCGGTGTCCGACATCACCGTGCCAGAAGTGAAGCGAGAGATCATTGAGAAAGCGCTGGCTGAACAAGAGACGATTGAGCGCGATTTTCGCCGCGGATTACTGACCGAGCAGGAAAAGAACGAATGCGTCATCGAGATCTGGCAACGCACCACCAATCAGGTTGCAGACGCGGTAAAAAGCACGATGGATCCCAATGGCAACCTGGCAGCGCAGGCTATTTCCGGCGCCACCAAAGGCGGCTTCGGTCCCATCTCGCAACTCGCCGGGATGCGCGGCCTGATGGCTGACCCAGCCGGGCGCATCATCCCGCTGCCAATCCGCGCGAACTTCCGTGAAGGGTTGACCGCCCTGGAATATTTTATTTCCACCCACGGCGCACGCAAAGGTCTGGCCGACACCGCCCTGCGCACCGCGGACGCTGGATACCTGACCCGCCGCCTGGTAGATGTGGCGCAGGATGTAATCATCAACGATGATGATTGTGGCACCCTGGAAGGCATCTGGATCCGCAAAACAGATGACATAGCCGGACAATCCATGGGCGTGCGCCTGTTTGGCCGTCTGGCTGCGGAAAACGTCGTTGACCCCAACACAGGCGAGATCCTCGTCGAGCGCAATGACATGCTGGACCATGAAGAAGTGCGCAAAATCGTCTCGGCTGGCGTCGAACAGGTGAAAGTACGCTCGCCGCTCACCTGCGAGCTATCTCACGGCATCTGCGCTCGCTGCTATGGCATGGATCTGGGTCGCGGCAAAATGGTAGAAGTTGGCGCTGCGGTAGGCATCGTGGCCGCTCAATCCATTGGCGAGCCTGGCACGCAGCTCACCCTGCGCACCTTCCACACCGGCGGCGTCGCCGCCGGCGGCGACATTACCACCGGTCTGCCACGCGTAGAAGAGCTTTTCGAGGCGCGCAAAACCCCCAAAGGTGAAGCAGTGGTATCCGAAATCAGCGGTGTGGTGCATGTCACCCAGTCCGATCGCTATAGCGACCTGCGCATCGCTCGCGTTGAACACAGCGAGATGATCCACGACGAATACAATATCCCCAGCGGCTGGAAGATCGCAGTCTTGGATGGCGATCAGGTCAGTCAAGGCGACATTCTTGCCTATATGAGCGAAGACGCGGTGATCACCGCAGCGAACGCCGGCCGGGTGCGGATTGAAGAGGACGAAAGCAGCAACGGCGCTTCCAGCGTGGCGAAAGTGTTTGTTTCCTACGAGAGCCGTCAGGAAGCGACCTACGATATCCCCAGCACCGCGCGCATGTTGGTGAAAGACGGCGACCATGTGGAAGCCGGCCAACCGCTGACCGAAGGTTCGCTCAACCCACACCGCATCCTGCGCATTCAGGGACGCAATGCCTGTCAGATGTATCTATTGAGCGAAGTGCAAAAGGTTTATCGCTCGCAAGGTCAGAATATTCACGACAAACACTTTGAGGTAGTCATCCGCAAGATGATCTCCAAAGTGCAGGTAACCCGTCCGGGCGACACCAACTACCTGCCCGGCGACCTGGTTGATTTCCTGGAGCTGAAGCGCGTCAACGAGCAATTGCTCTCCGAGGGCAACCGCCCGGCGAAATTCATCGAGGTGTTGTTGGGGATCACGAAAGCCTCGCTCAGCACCGACTCGTTCCTGTCCGCCTCGTCCTTCCAGCATACGATTAAGGTGCTGGCGGGTGCAGCAATCGCCGCCGCAGAAGATCCGCTCTACGGCTTGAAGGAAAACGTGATCATCGGCAAGCTCATCCCGGCTGGTACAGGTTTTGTGCGCGGGCGTTTTGCCGAAGAGAAGCCGATTGAGCGCCCTGAAACCAGCATGTATTCTGACGCATATTACGAAGGCGATAACATCGGAGATTACGAGTACGGCCTGTCGGATTAGAAACGACGGATTCAAGAGACAACGGTTTAAAGACAGGCGTATCTCGCAGGGTAAATCTGTTCAAAGTAAAGCAGGCCGGGTTCTCCGGCCTGCTTCCAAATACTGGTAAATGAGTCTGATTGGTGGATGGAGGAAATGACCGATGGCAATTCGTAAGGCTCAAGCAATTTGGCAGGGCGGTTTAAAAGATGGCAAAGGCGTTATCAAGTTCGGCGCCTTCGAGGGTGCGTACACCTACGCCTCCCGGTTTGAAGAAGGGCAAGGCACAAACCCGGAGGAGCTGATCGGTGCAGCGCACGCCGGCTGCTTCTCGATGGCGTTCAGTTCCAACCTCGGCAAGGCAGGCTTTACGCCGCAGCGCATTCAAACCCAGGCAACCGTTCACCTGGAGCCGGTGGAAGGCAAAAACCGCATTACCCGTATTCACCTGGACTGCGAAGCCCAGGTGCCCGGAATTGACAACGAGACCTTCCAATCTATCGCCGAAATTGCCAAGAGCGGCTGTCCAGTTTCGGCGGCGCTCTCGGCGGTCGAGATCACCCTGACCGCTCGTTTGGTATAGTTAGCAGAGACACTCAAAGGTTGTTTCTTGTTGCCGCGCGTCGGGGATGAGGGGAATTCGCCGCCTGATAATACGGCTCACTTCCAGCTTGCTTCGCTACGCAAGGCGCTAATTTTCAACCACGCCGTTCGAGCGTGACCCCCACGTCGGTCTTGTGTTATGATAAAGCTCAACCGGGCGCGCTCGCGGTCGGTCATTGTGCTTTGTAACATTTGTTCAACAATCGAAACAGGTGAATTATGTGCGGAAGATTTACCTTGATCGCCAGCCCTGAACAGTTGCGCCAGGTTTTTATCGGAGTGCAAATTCCCGACGCCGTCGCGCCTCGCTACAACATCGCCCCCTCTCAGCCGATAGCTGTCATTCCAAATGACAGTAGCAACGCGTTGAACTTCTTCTCCTGGGGGCTGATTCCGAGCTGGGCGAAGGATCCATCTATCGGCAACCGCATGATCAACGCCCGTGCCGAAACGCTGGCAGAAAAGCCATCTTTTCGCACAGCTTTTCGTCGGCGACGCTGCCTGATACCTGCCAGCGGTTTTTATGAATGGAAGCAGGAAATTGGGCGTAAAGTCAAGACCCCTATGTATATCCAGTTGAAATCCGGCAAGCCTTTTGCCTTCGCCGGTTTATGGGAAAGCTGGAACGCGCCAGATGGTTCAAACATCCTTTCTTGCGCCATCATCACCACCGCGCCCAACGAGTTGATGCAATCCATCCACAACCGGATGCCGGTCATCTTGCCCGAAGCCGCCTATGACTTCTGGTTGACCCCTGGCGAGCAGCCACTTGAACGCTTACAGGCACTGCTTCGGCCCTATCCAGCGGATGAAATGACTGCCTATCCAGTCTCCACGTTGGTCAATAGCCCCGAGAACGATGTGGCAGCCTGTATTCAGCCCGTCTGAAACTCTGGATTCCGCCCCCTGGGGCAAGGCGGTTAAGAATATCCTTGCCGCCGCGCTG
>DYGV01000084.1 GCA_020724505.1 Anaerolinea thermophila | reverse complement strand
CAGCCTGACCAGTTCTGCAGCCACACTGGACGAGATACTGAAATACTCCATTCTGGATCTGGCGCGCCTGTTACAGGCAGATGCAGCCGCTATCTATTTGTTGGATGAAGGACGCGGCGAACTACGCATCCAGCGCAATGCAAACTTCGGCATTGCCCCTCAAATCAGCAGTCGTGTGGGACGAATTTCCAGCGAAGATCCTCTATACACCCAGACGGCTGCCAGCACGCAGCAGCAGTTGTTTATCAGCGACCTGGAGGCAGATGCCGCGGTTCTTCCCACGGTCTATCGTCCCCTCGCCGACCAGCTCAAAACGCGCACGTTGATTATTACACCTTTGGTGGTCCGAGAACGAGGCATCGGCGAGCTGATCGTGGGCAGTTTCCGCGCCAATTTCTTCTCCAGCGGCGACGCCCAGACGATCGCCACCGCCGCAGGGCTGCTCGCCGCAGCGATTGACCGCGCCGCTCTCTATACACAAACCGATCAGAGCCTGCGCCAGCGCGTGGATCAGTTGGTTGCGCTTACCCGCATTAGTCGCGAACTCAACACCACGCTCAAGCTGGAAGATCTGCTGCAACGGGTATATGACGAGGCGCTACGCACCACCCGAGCGGATTGCGGCGTGGTGATGCTATTTAAGCTCGATGACTTGCAAGAGGGCGATATTGCCTCCAAAGCGCCGGCGATCCAGTTCCATATTGGCGATGAGCCGGGGGCAGAGCTGCATCCTTTGGAGTTGCAAGTGTTCGAGAGCGGCGAAACGGTTATCGTCCAGGCTTTTCGAGGATCAGCAGATCACCCGCAACCGGTCACTCTGCCTTCCGCATCAACGCCAGCCAGCGTAGAAACTGAGATCAGCGCTGTGAAGGCGGCTTCGCCTGTTGACCTATTCCCGGCGCATCCGGGCGTCCATTCCGCAATGGCCTCACCCATCGCTTATCAGGGGAAGGTTGCGGGCGTGATTCACCTTCACGCTGGGGTTGAGGATCGCTTTGGAGAAACAGAGCGCGAAATTGTGGAAGCGTTAGCCATTCAGGCCGCAATCGCAATTGGGAATGCGCATCGCTACCAGGAGCAACAACGCCGCAGCGAAGAGCTTAATCAGCGCGTTGAAACGCTTTCGAAGATTTTCGAGGTCTCTCAAATCATTCAGACCGAACAACCTTTGGAGCAATCTCTTGAAGCGATTGCTTACGCCATCCAATCCGCCACGCCTTTCGATGTCGTCCTGATCAGCATCTATGACCCATCTCAGGAGCAACTGGTGCGCCTGGTGGGAGCAGGCATTCCCTTACCCGAATTAGAGCGACTGCGCAGCCGCCCTGCGTCTTGGGCCAGCCTGCAAACGTTGCTTGAGCCACGTTTTCGCCTGGGAAGATCCTATTTTATCCCCGCCGAGCAAATGGGCGAGTTACCCTCGGATTTAACCAGCTACACGCCGCCTCTCAATGAAGCGGCGCCGATGGTGGCAAACGCATGGCAACCCGATGACATCTTTCTGATGCCGTTATTTGGCATCGGCGGCGATCCGCTAGGGCTGATCAGCGTGGACGCGCCGCGCAACAACGCCCGACCCGACCGTAACACCATCGAGGCGCTGGAAATCTTTGGCAGCCAAGCCGCTTTAGCGATCGAAACGCAATTGAAAGTGCGAGACCTGCGCGCCAAGCTGATGCAAATCGAAGAAGAACTGGCTCTGGCGCAGCTCAAAGCGGAAAAAGCGCAAAGTCATCTGCCGGCGTTGCTGCACAAAGATCTGGAGCAGACCCTGGCAATCCAGAGCCTGAGCCAGCGCGCCCGCCGCATCCGGGCTGGGCTTGAGGTTACAGAGGCAATTAGCGCCCAGGCGATTAGCGCCCAGGCTTCCTCCACCGAGGTTCTGCGCACCCTGGGGCAAAAGGTTCTGGAACGCATGGATTTCGACATGGTCTTTATCGCCGAACAAAGCGATGGCGGCCCCAATTTGACTTTGAGCCTGGGGAATTATCCGGCGGATGCAAATCCAAAAGCCCTGCTCGGACAACGCAACCCGTTGCGGCACACGCTTCAGAGCGGCGAAATTGTATTCGCATCCAATCTGGCCGAGAACCCAGAATGGCAAAACGCTCCTTTGTTGCGTGCTCTGGATGCCCGCAGCTTTTTATGCATCCCCATCCCAGGCACAAAACCCTACAGCGCAGATCCGTCATCGAACGGCGGAAGCGGAAATGGGAGGCGGGAAGCTCGGCCGTATGCGGCGATGTTAGCGGTGAACCGGGCGCCAATCGCTGCTTTCACCAACGAGGATCGCCAGTTATTCGATCTGATGGTGCGCCAGACGGCAATTGCATTGCAAAACCTCAGTCTGCAAGAAACTACCTCACGGCGATTGAAAGAGGTCAATCTGCTGCTGGATTTCAGCCGCCAACTGGGCAGCCTGGACCCGGCAAGCATCTTGAACACACTGGTAGATAGCGCCTTAGGCCTGATTCCAACCGCTCAAATGGCGCTGGTGGCCTTATGGAACGACCGCCTGGGCGTGCTGGAACCTCAAGCTTCATCTGGATACCCCAACCCAGGCGAATTAAATCATTTAGCTTATCGCTCAGGCGAAGGCGTACCGGGACTGGTGTTCACCCTCCGCCAGGCAGTGAACCTGGAAACGGTGGATTTTGCCCGCCATTACAACCTTTCGCCAGAAAACCTGCTCGCCTATCGCAACGCCACCGGCGGCCGCCTGCCTGTCTCCTCATTAGCGGTGCCGATTATCGCCGGCGTTGGCGGCCCGAACGATACTTTCACCAGCATGTTGGATAGCCAAATCCAACGCGCCCGCACCCGTCCATTGGGGGTGCTGGTGCTGGATAGCGTGCAAACAACGGCCGCGTTCAGCGAAAACGACCTGGCGGTGGCCTCATCTCTGGCGCAACAAACCGCCCTGACGCTGGAGAACGCCCGCTTGTATCAGGCTTCTCGTCACCGCTCCAACCAGTTGCAAGCTCTGACCGAAGTTTCCACTTCGATCACCTCCAGCCTGCAATCTGAGGAACTCACCGCCTCGCTGCTGGATCAGTTGAGCAGAATACTACCCTACGACACCGGCACGCTTTGGCTGCGAGAAAAAGGCGAAACCACGCGCGGCGGCCAGAGCCGCGAACGTATGGTAATTCGCGCAGCACGCGGCTTTTCAGACAGCGAAGAACGCATCGGCCTGACCGTGGACATTCAAGACAGCGCCTTGATGAATGAAATGATCAACACCGGGCGGCCGATTTGGGTGGCGGACGTACGCAAGGATGCCCGCTTTCGCGCCCTCACCCTGGAAGAAGTTTCAGGCGAAAGCATTGAGGCGTCCGATGGGGGCGCCGCGAGCGTGGATTATCTCTCCTGGCTCGGCGTCCCGCTCATCGCCTCCGGGCGCGTTTTAGGGGTCATTGCCCTGGAAAAGGTCGAGCCTAATTTTTACACCAACGATGATATCCAACTGGCGACCACTTTCGCTGGTCAGGCGGCTGTCAGCCTGGAAAACGCCGAGTTATACGAAGAAAGCGTCAAGCGCGCCCTCGAACTTGATCAACGCACGCAGACCCTATCCATTCTGAACCGTCTTTCATATGAACTCAGCGGGTCACTGGATGCGGCGCGCATTTTGGATTTCGCCGTTCAAGAATTTATGCAACTAATGAACTGTACTTCGGCTTCGGCGTTGCTGGTGGATCGAAAATATCCGGAAGTCTGGTCAAGCGAAGGCGCAAACCTGGCGGGATTGAAGGCAACGCGCCTGATTTTGCAAGCGGAATTCCCTTATTTCGAAGACGCCTCCGCCTTTTTCCCCGGCGCCAGTTTGCCGAACATCCCCTTGTTCGAGCGGTTGCAGGAAAGTTTGGGCATTTTCAATACGGATGATGTGAGCCAGGAAAGCGAGCTGGCGCCGCTGCAAGAATTTCTGGCGCACCACCAGACGCGCTCTTTGCTGGTTGTGCCGATTGCCAGCGGCGGCGCTTCTGGCGGCGAGCGCTCCGATTTCCGTTTTCATGGAATCCTGATGGCGCATGACCGGCGCGCCTATCGCTTCAACGCCGAAAAGATCGAACTGGCGCGCACCATCAGCAATCAGGTCGCCATTGCTTTGCAGAACGCCCGCTTGCTGGAAGAAACGCTGAGCCTGACAGAGGACCTGGAACTACGCGTGCAAGAACGCACAGCAGAGCTGGCGCACGAACGGCAGCGCGCAGAAACTCTCTTGCGCATCATCACCGAGTTATCCGCCAGCCTGGACCTGGAACAGGTGCTTCACCGAACGTTACAAGTGCTGAGCGAGTTTGTGGACGCGGCGCAGATTACTATCCTGATCGCTCGACCGGGCGAGAAGAAGCTACAACGGCTGGCTTCGATCGGCTATACGCCGGAACCCAATGAACACGGCAGCCCAACTCCCTTCGACAGCGACCAGGGACTGGCAGGCTGGATCATTTCACAGCGCCAGGCAGTGCTCATTCCAGACGTGATGACTGATGAACGCTGGGTGCGTCTTGATTATTCCCAGGAGGACTGGAAACCTGCCTATCAACATCGAAGCGCGATGGGCGTCCCGCTGATGAGCGGCGCTGAGGCGTTGGGGTGTTTGCTGTTGTTCCACCCCGATATCGGGCATTTCTCGCTCGATCAATTGGATCTGGTTCAAGCAGCAGCCAACCAGGTCTCGGTAGCGGTCAACAACGCCGAACTCTATCGGCTTATCCGCGACCAGGCAGAGGATCTGGGAACAATGTTGCGCAATCAGCAGATCGAGACCAGCCGCTCCAAGGCTATCCTGGAAGCGGTAGCCGATGGGGTGCTAGTGACCGACGCCAACCGCATCATCACTCTATTCAACGAATCTGCCGAAAAAATCCTGGGGCTAGAACGCTCACAGGTCTTGGGCAAATCTATGGAGCATTTTTCCGGCTTGTTCGGACGAGGCACACGACGCTGGATGGAAGTCATCCAAGAATGGTCGAAAGACCCCAGCGCGTATCAGAACGACGGAAAATTTGCGGAGCAGATCACGTTGGAAGACGGACGGGTGATCTTCGTGCAACTGGCGCCGGTGAGCCTGCGCAATGACTTTTTAGGCACGGTTTCCATTTTCCAGGACATCACCCATCAGGTGGAAGTGGATCGCTTGAAATCCGAATTCGTGGCTACGGTAAGTCACGAACTGCGCACGCCAATGACCTCCATCAAAGGTTATGTGGATATTTTGTTGATGGGCGCTGCCGGCGCGCTGACCGAACAACAGGCGCACTTCCTGCAGGTGGTCAAAGCGAACACCGAACGATTGGCGGTGCTGGTCAACGACTTGTTGGATATCAGCCAGATCGAGGCGGGGCGCATGGTGCTCGCCATGCAACCGTTGAACCTGGAGGAGCTTGCGCTGGCGACGATAGAGGATTTCAAACGGCGCATCCAGGAGGATCAAAAAGGCATCACGATTGAGACGGAGATTCAGCCCAATCTGCCGCGGGTCCTGGCCGATTTCGACCGCATGCGGCGGGTGATGGACAACTTACTGGAGAACGCTTACCAGTACAACCTGCCTAACGGGCAAATCCTGGTCAGGATGCAGGTCGCGGGCGATGAAGTTCAGGTAGATGTGAAAGATACCGGCGTCGGCATCCATCCCGATGACCAGGAGCGCATCTTTGAGCGCTTTTTCCGCGGCGAAAGCACCTTGACCCTGGGAGTTGCCGGCACCGGACTAGGGCTTTCCATTGTGCGCAACCTGATCACCATGCACAATGGCCGCATCTGGGTGCAAAGCACGGGCATCCCCGGCGAAGGCAGCACATTCTCGTTTACATTACCGATTTACAAGCCGGAGAACGAATAACGACGACAGGCAGTTGGTATGGCTAAGATTTTGATTGCAGAAGACGAACGCGATATAAGAGAGTTGATCACCTTCACCTTGAAATTCGCCGGGCATGAGGTCATCGCGACCACGAATGGCGAAGAGGCATATCAGATGGCGCAGCAAACATTGCCAGACTTGATCGTGCTGGATGTGCGCATGCCCCGCATGACCGGTTATGAAGCGTGTGAGCAGATCAAAGCCAATCCAGCGACAAAGGGAATACCGGTGGTCTTCCTTTCAGCCAAAGGGCAAGAAAGCGAAGTGAAAGCCGGGCTGGAACGTGGAGCGGATGAATATATCCTGAAACCGTTTTCGCCCGATCAATTGATCGAAAATGTTCGCGCCATACTCGCGCGTCATCAGGAATGAACGAAGTTTGGATTGGCGACGGCGGCGGCTTGAGAAGATGAGCGTAGTTATCCTGCAAGACGAGATCGTCCATTACGAAGTGTTAGGTCGAGGCAAACCGCTGATCTTCCTCCACGGCTGGGTAGGCTCGTGGAGGTATTGGATCTCAGCCATGCAAGCGGCGTCTATCTCATACCGCGCCTACGCGCTGGATTTATGGGGCTTTGGCGATTCGGCCAAATCGCCCAGGCTATACACACTCGACCAACAGGTGAACCTGCTAGAAAGCTTTCTGGAGGAGATGGGCATTCGGAAAGTGGCGCTGATTGGGCATGGGCTGGGGGCGATTGTGGCGTTGTTATATGCGCAGCGCAGTCAACAACTGGTGGATCGAGTGATGGCAATCGGTTTGCCCAACGGGCAGCACGCCATTAATCCACGCCTTTACACGGCAACCTCGCAAGAGTTGGTGGATTGGCTGTTAAGCCGCGCCGCCGACAGCGAAGCCGTGCGACAAGAAGCACCTAAAGTTGACCAGCGGGCGGTTTACACCTCTTTAGCCGATCTGCAACAATTGGATTTCAGCGAGACGTCTCAGAAGTTGAACACCCCGTGTTTGTTAGTCTATGGGCAAAACGACCCGGTCGTGGAAGAGACGCCCGCCCCAACACAGTCGGCGACGTTGCCTGAACATATCCACCAAATCGTGTTCGAGCAATCCGGACATTTCCCAATGCTGGATGAACCGAGTAAGTTCAACCGGTTGACGGCGGATTTTCTGTCTCTCAGTTCGGGGATCAGCCCGCGCCAGCTTCAATTGAAAGAGGAATGGAAACGCCGCGTACGCTGAAACGCACCGCGCTTGACAAGTCCTCTGAGCTTCGATATACTCTCATTACCAATCAATGATCCCAAAGAGCTAAACTCTGCAAGATCATGAATTGCACGGGGAGCCTGATGTATTCAGGCTGAGAGGAGGGCAAGCCAGCCCTCGACCCGCGAACCTGATCCGGATAATGCCGGCGGAGGAATTGCAACCCCAGGTTGATCAGGCGAGATAGAAACGCTTCATCAACCAGAGCCAACCGAAACCCACAATTCCCCCTCCGGCGCAAAATGAAGTCGGAGGTTTTCATTTGCGCGCCGTTATATTCGCCAACGGATGGCTAAATCAGCCCGTCCATTTACTCCCCGATGACTACATCATCAGTGCCGACGGCGGGACGCATCATTGCCTGGCACTGGGCGTCAGACCCCGCGCCGTAATCGGCGATCTAGATTCGATCAGCGAAGCAGAGCTGGCAATGCTCCAAGCTTCCGGCGTGTCCATTGTCGAATATCCCAGCCGCAAGGACTATACCGACCTGGAACTCGCTTTGCAATACGCTCAAGAATTGGCGGTAGATGGGATCGTGATTTTGGCTGCGTTAGGGGCGCGCTGGGATCAGACGCTGGCAAACGTCCTATTGCCCGCCGCCCAAGTTGGCGCGCCGATCAGCATTTTGGACGGAGCGCAAGAAATCCATTACCTGCGGGGCGCAGGAACTTTATCTATTTCTGGGCAACCAGGCGATACTGTATCGCTCATCCCACTAGGCGGGGCGGCGCAAGGCGTTGCGACCCAACAATTGGAATATCCACTGCATGGCGAGACGTTACACTTTGGCAGCACGCGCGGTGTCAGCAATGTGATGACCTCTCATCAAGCGACCGTGACGCTGCAAGAGGGACTGCTGGTGTGTGTGGTGATCCACCAGCAGAATGCGGATGATTAACTCGTTGCATTTACAATCAGGAGGTTGATCTGATGAGCAAGCACTTTCTTTTTAGACGAATTTTGATGACCAGCATCATACTGGCAATGCTCCTCAGCGCGGCCTGCGCACCTCAGGCTACGCCAGAGGTCACGACGCCAGCCACAGCGGCACAGGCGACACCCGGCGGTGAAACGCCCGCCTCTCCGCGCACACTCAAGGTGATGACCCACGATTCTTTCGCTGTTTCTGAAGCCGTTTTGACACAGTTTGAAACTCAATATAATGTCAAGGTGCAGTTCCTTAAAAGCGGCGACACCGGCACTGCTCTCAACAAAGCCATTCTTTCGCGCAACAATCCGCTGGCAGATGTGTTCTACGGCGTGGACAACACCTTCCTCAGTCGGGCGCTGGACGAGGATATCTTCGAAGCCTACGCATCGCCGCTCCTGGCGGAGATTCCTCAAGAATTCCGCCTGGATGCACAAAACCGCGCCTTGCCCGTGGATTACGGCGATGTATGCCTGAATTATGACCGTACATACTTTAACGAGAAGGGCTTGACACCGCCCGAAAGCCTGAAAGACCTGCTCAAGCCGGAATACAAGGGATTGTTGGTGGTTGAGAACCCGGCCAGCTCATCACCGGGGCTGGCGTTCCTGCTGGCGACCATCGGCGTGTTCGGCGAGGATGGGTATCTCGATTACTGGAAAGGACTGGTAGCCAACGACTTGCTGGTAGTGAACGATTGGGAAACAGCGTACTACACAGAGTTCAGCGGTTCTTCAGGGAAAGGGCCGCGCCCGATCGTTGTTTCTTACAACTCTAGCCCAGCTTTTGAAGTGATTTACGCGGAGACGCCGATGTAAGAACCGCCCACCGCGGCGGTCGTCGCCGATGACACCTGTTTCCGCCAGATCGAGTTCGTTGGCATCCTCAAAGGCACGCAAAACCGCGACCTGGCTGAAAAGTGGATAGATTTTATGCTATCGACGACATTCCAGGAAGATATGCCGCTGCAAATGTTTGTCTTTCCGGTCAATCCGCAGGCAAAACTGGATGAGGCGTTCGTCAAGTTTTTGGAGATCCCGACCAAGACTGCCCAGGTTACCCCAGAGCAGATAGCTGCGCGCCGCGAGCAATGGTTGAAGGATTGGACGGAGGCCGTGCTGCGTTGAAACTGCTTTCAGGAACGTTATCACCTTCTATCGGGAAGAGTTGGCCGTTATGGCTGGCGCCTCTGGCTTTCCTGGGATTGTTTTATTTCTACCCCATGGCAAGCATTCTGCAAATCAGCCTGGCGCGCAGCCAGGAAGGTTTCATGGCGCCATTCATCGAAGCGCTGACCAGCCCATCTATCCTGAAGGTGTTGCGTTTCACCATCTGGCAGGCGACGCTTTCGACGCTGCTGACGCTGACAATGGGGCTGCCTGGAGCATTTTTGCTGGCGCGTTACCAGTTTCGCGGCAAATCGTTGTTGCTGGCGCTGACCGGCGTATCCTTTGTGCTGCCCACGCTGGTCGTCGCTGCGGCGTTCAACGCGATCCTGGGACCGCGCGGCTGGGTGAATCTGATCTTGATGGGTCTGTTCGACTTGAGTCAACCGCCGATCCAGTTTGTCAACACCTTCGCAGCTATCATCACCGCCCACGTTTTTTACAACACCACGATTGTCTTGCGCATTGTCGGCGATTTTTGGTCGCACCTCGACCCGCGCCTGACGCAAGCCGCGCAGACCCTGGGTGCCAATCGCTGGCAGACCTTGATCCATGTGACCATCCCGTTACTGATGCCAGCCATAGCCACCGCGGCGCTGTTGATCTTTATCTTCGACTTTACCTCTTTTGGAGTTATCCTGGTGCTGGGAGGGCCGCGTTTCGCCACTCTGGAGGTGGAAATCTACAACCAAACCATCAGCTTGTTCAATCTTCCACTGGCGGCTGCCCTGGCGTTTCTGCAATTAGCCTTTACGCTTGCCTTGACGATAGCATACACGCGCCTGTCCAATCGCCTGGCGCGGCCGTTATCGCTGCGCCCCCGCCGCTACGTTCAGCGCCAATTAATAAGCTGGCGGGGGCGTCTGTTGGCTGCAACTTACCTGGCGCTGCTGTTAGGGTTGCTCACTTTGCCGCTGATCGCCCTGGTGAGCCGCTCTTTTATCAGCGTCGAAAGCCGCTCCGAAGCTGCTTCAATCTCTAACATCCGCCTGACGTTGGATTATTACCGAGAATTACATATCAACCGCCGTGATTCGCTCTTCTTCGTACCGCCCACCACGGCTATCGGTGTTTCGATGACATACGCATTGATAACTGTGATGCTGGCGCTGGGCTTAGGGTTGCCGGCGGCCTGGGCGCTGGCGAACGATTCCGCCTCGCCCTTAAGCCGCGCTTTCGATCCGTTATTGATGTTGCCGCTGGGCACTTCAGCCGTCACCCTGGGTCTGGGTTTCATCGTCGCTCTGGATCATCCGCCGGTGGATTGGCGCGCCTCGCCCTTGCTAACACCTCTGGCGCACACACTGGTCGCCTTTCCATTTGTGGTGCGCAGCCTGACGCCAGCCTTGCGCAGCATCCGCCCGCGCTTGCGTCATGCAGCAGCAGTGTTGGGCGCATCGCCGCTCCAGGCGGCGCGGCACGTTGACTTGCCGCTCATCGGCCGCGCCTTGCTGGTGGCGGCGACTTTCGCGTTTACCATCTCACTGGGTGAATTTGGCGCAACAGCTCTGGTAGCGCGCCCCGAATACCCTACCATTCCGGTGATGATCTATCGTTTCATCTCCCAGCCAGGGGCGTTGAACTACGGGCAGGCTCTGGCACTTAGCACGATCCTCTCGCTGTTCACCGCTGTGGCAATGCTGGCCATCGAAAGATTCCGCATCGCCGACATCGGCGAGTTTTAGCCCAGAGGCAATTCGATGACAGGATTAAACATTCAAAACATCCACAAAGCCTTTGGCGACAAAATTGCTTTGGCTGGCGTCTCATTTCAGGTGGCGCAAAGAGAGATCGTGGCTTTGTTAGGGCCCAGCGGTTGCGGCAAATCCACGCTGTTGGCAATCATCGCCGGTCTGGAGAAGCCAGATCAGGGCGATGTGGAATGGGACGGTACATCGCTGTCGCATGTCCCCACTCATCGCCGCGGGTTTGGCTTGATGTTTCAGGATTTCGCTCTCTTCCCGCACCGCAACGTTTTTGAAAATGTGGCTTTTGGGTTGCGCATGGCAGGCTTGGATGAACGCCGCATCCGAGAAAGGGTGCAAGAGACGCTGGAGTTGGTTGGTTTGCCGGGTTTTGGTGAGCGAGATGTGAACACCCTTTCTGGCGGCGAAGCGCAACGCGTGGCGCTGGCGCGCTCGTTGGCGCCGCAGCCGCGCCTGCTCATGCTGGATGAGCCGCTGGGTTCGTTGGATCGCGGTTTGCGAGAACGCCTGGCGTTCGACCTGCGCCACATCCTAAGAGATAGCCGCCAGACGGCGATTTACGTCACGCATGACCAGGAGGAGGCTTTCGTCATTGCGGATCGGGTGGTGGTGATGAACGCAGGGCAAGTTGAGCAAATCGGCGCGCCGCAAGAAATTTATCGAAAGCCGGGCAGCGTCTTCGTGGCGCGCTTTTTGGGATTGGATAACCTAATCCCTGGCGTGATCGCGCCGAATGCAACAGCCGGCCGGGCGGCACACACCGCCATTGGAGATTTTCCCGCCCCAGATAACATCCAGGGAGAAGTGACCATCCTGCTGCGCCCAGATGCGGCGCGGCTCGACCCGAATGCGCCAATGCAATTGCAGGGGGTTTTGGAAGAGGTGTCTTTTCGCGGCGGCGTCGTCCAGGCAACCCTGGCAGTAAATGGCGTGGCGCTGCAATTCCAATTCCCTGCCACGGTTTCCTTGCCAGAACCGGGAAGCCGGCTCTCGTTGGGGTTTGAACCCGCCGAGGCCATCCAGATATTTCCTCGCCATAATTAGATTTTTGTGATAATATTAGTAATAATTATCCAAAAGGAGGTCGCTATGGGCGAGAATTATGCGCATCCCGAATATCTGGTTGAGACAAACTGGGTCGCGGAACATTTAGACGATCCATCTGTGCGCATCGTCGAATCGGATGAAGATTATTTGCTCTACGAAACCGGGCACATCCCCGGCGCAGTAAAAGTGGACTGGTTCACCAGCTTGCAACACCCCTTGCGCCGAGATTTTCTAACCAAAGAACAATTCGCCGAATTGTGCTCCAGCCTGGGCATTGCCAATGATACAACGGTGGTGTTCTACGGCGATAAAAGCAACTGGTTTGCTTGTTATGCCTTCTGGCTGTTTCGTTATTACGGGCACGAAAAGCTGCGCATCATGAATGGCGGGCGCGCTAAGTGGCAGCAGGAAGGACGACCGCTGACCAAAGACGTCCCCAGTTATCCACGCGCTACCTACATTGCAAAAGAACCGGACAAATCTATTCGCGCTTACCGCAACGATGTCTTCAAACACCTGGAGACCAGGCAACCGCTGGTGGATGTGCGCTCGCCGCAGGAATATAGCGGGGAGTTGATCCATATGCCCAACTATCCCCAGGAGGGCGCCACGCGCGGCGGACACATCCCTGGCGCAGCCAATATCCCCTGGTCAAAAGCTGCCGACCCTGATACTGGGATTTTCAAAAGCGCGGCAGAGCTGCGCCAGCTATACGAAAGCATGGGCATCACTCCTGATAAGGAGATCATTGCCTATTGCCGCATCGGTGAACGCAGCTCACACACCTGGTTTGTGCTGAAATATCTACTGGGTTATCCCAATGTCAAGAACTACGATGGCTCGTGGACGGAATGGGGCAATCTGGTAGATGCCCCAATTGAGAAGTAGCTTCATTTCGACCTTCCCGCAGGTTTGAAACCTGCGGGAAGGTGATTAAATCACATGCTGGATAGCCAGGGTAGTAACCAGCGGGTGATCCCCAGCGCGTCTGTGATGATGTCGCCCAGCCAAAAATACATAATCGCAGCAAAGGCTATACAACAGAAACATAAGACTAATAACACGACGACAACGATAAGGATGATGCGCGTGGTGTTACGTTTTGGCGGTTCACCATACGGCGGCTCAACAGGCGGGATGGGTGTGCCATAATCTGAATAGCTTTGATAATTTTGAGCCATTTTCTCCTCCAGTGTTGAATTCGCTCTTTCAGGTTATCTCTTGCCGCTTAGGACGCGGGGCGAATGCGATTAGCTCTGCGCCACAACCGCCACGCCGCCCAACAGGCGAATAAGATCAGCATCATCGCAATCAAAACCGGCACCACGACGGCGAGGACAGACACGGTCGTGGAAATCACATCTTCCAGGATGCTGACCGGCGTGTTTCCGATTCCGCCAGTTGTCGCCGTGATTGCAGGGCGCACCGCAGCCGCCTTGACGGTATGCACCGACCCAGCCACGAGAATGCCCAGCCCCATCGCCAACACCGGGTGAACTTCGCGAACTACGCCAGCGCTGGCCGCGAACACAATCGCCCCCGCCGCGGGGCGCACAAAAGTTTGAATGGCGTCGTTGACATGATTGACTGCGGGCGCTTTATCGGCAAAGAACTCGATGGCCAATAAGATCAGCAACAAACCAATCACCCATGGGCTGGTCAGCGCATCCCAGGGGGGTTGGAGCTTGAGCAGGTCAGTATAGCGTGCCAGCAGGGCTACGACCAGCAGCGGGATATAAGCGTTCAATCCGGCGCTTGCCGATAGCCCAAAGGCGGAGAAAATGCCCATCAGAGCTTCCATAACCCCATATTTGCCTTTCTCTACAAAAAGTCCTGGTGCGTCTATTCTACCCGATATGAAAGCCGTCCCAGCTACCCGTGAACAGAAAACGCAGCAGATCCAGGCCGCCAATCTGTAAAAACGCCAGCCCCAACCCACAAACCGTCGGTAAAACAAGCTGGCTCAACCGTTCGATACGGTTTTCCAGGTGAAAAACCATGACGCAAACCAGGGTGTACACCAGGGTCAACACTAGCGCCACCCCAGCGGCGCTGATCAACGCCAGAGGATAGAGGACAAGCGGGTTTTGTGTCCAAACGAGCGCATCCAGTGCCAGCGCCAACACCAGCAGAGGCGCCAGAGAACGCAGGCCAGGGAAAACCGGCGTTCGATCCCAGCCGCGCAGAATAGTTTGCAGGAACGCCGGGTATAAGACCGCCGCCATGGCCAACCCCATTCCGCTGCCGGTCAACAGCCGCAGCCAATGCTGCGGCTCGTAAAGCCCTGGCGCTCCGGGGAAGAGATGCAGATACGAGTTGATTCCATCCACCGCAAAAGCCGCAGCCAGCAGACCAAAGATCAACCACACGCGCCGCGGGGCAAATCCCGCGCTGCGCCGCCCACTGAACGCCTGATATGCCAACCCCAGCACTGCGCCCAGATACATCCCAGAACAGCGAATGCACAGAGGCAGTTGCCGCTCGCCCAGGTGGAAAGAGCGCAAATCAATGCGGTGACACACGGCGTAGCCAATGGCATCCGCCTTGCCCAGCAACCCAGGCGGTGTGTTCAGCAGCCAGATCAATAAGATGACGCCCACCACGCTAAACGCCAGGATTCTGCCTGCTATTGCCCCCGACTTCGCAAACGATCGCGCACGCTCCATAGCTCATAATTATAGGTACTTTTGACCTTCTCCGCAAGCCGGTTGGCAAACTCCCCTATCTGAGGTATGATAATTTCTGCTATGGGAATATATCGAGCACCCTATGGCACAAAACGTCCCGCAGATTGCCCTCGAAAGATCTTTGTGGGATCAGAGGCCGCGGGACATTCATAACCAAGTATCTGAAGGTCAGTGAAGGATGAAACGTTACATACCATTGATACTATTGATCTCCCTGGCAATTCTATCAGGCGGATGTTTGTTTGCGAAACCGCGACCCAGCACACAGCCGGTTGTTGTTACAACGGAAGCGTCGCCAATTCCAACCGAGACGTTCACCGCCATCCCGCCTAGCGAAACGCCCAATCCGCCTACAGCTACTCCTACAATAGAGTTGACGCAAACGCCGGCCGCTTATGGTCCAACCGATTTCCCGACGCATGTGGATCCGCTCACCGGAAAGGAAGTTAGCGATCCGCAATCGCTGGAGCGTCGGCCCGTGGCGGTCAAGGTGCAAATATTTCCACGCGGCCAGCGCCCACCCTGGGGAATCTCGCTGGCAGATATCGTCTATGATTACTATCAGAATTTTGGTCTAACCCGCTTCCATGCCATCTTCTACAGCCAGGATGCCCAGATGGTCGGCCCGGTGCGCTCGGCGCGGTTGTTAGACATTGACCTAGTGGCTATGTACAAATCCATCTTTGCCTTTGGCAGCGCCGAACGACGCACGTTCAGCCGCCTGTTTGGGCAAGATTTCGCCCCGCGGCTGGTGATCGAGGGCAATGCGAACTGCCCGCCGCTGTGCCGTATGGACCCCAATGGCTATAACTATCTGGTTGCCAATACAAAAGATCTGAGCGCATATATTAGCGGAAAGGGTGTGGACAACGCGCGCCAGAATTTGGACGGTATGCGCTTCGATGCGACGACGCCAACTGGAGGCCAGGCGGGGCAGCAAATTTACATTCGCTATTCGATCAGCGCCTATGCGCGCTGGGATTACGACGCCGCCAGTGGACGCTATCTGCGCTTCCAAGACGTCCAGGAGGCTGCCGACCAACAAAGCGAAGCCTATGAACCGTTAATAGATCGCCTGAATAACTTACAAATCGCTGCGGATAACGTGGTCATTCTCGTCGCCCCGCATCAGTTTGTATTCAATTCGCGCCCCGGGCCAAATGAGGTGGTTGATATTGGATTGACCGGCAGTGGCCCTGCCTACGCCTTTCGCGATGGGCAAATGTTCGAAGCCACGTGGAATCGCCCCAACAGAGATTCGGTGCTTTATCTGACGCTCTCCGACGGCTCGCTGTATGCGTTCAAGCCAGGGAATACGTGGTTTCAAGTGATCGGCAAAACATCCAAGATTTCCGTGGAAGCCGGTGTCTGGCGTTTCCAGCACCTGATTCCATAAGAGTTTCACTCATCACAGGGGCGGATGAGAGTCTTTCTCCAAGCGCTTCTCGTGTTGAGCGTGCTGGCGCTGGGCAGCCTGGCGGCTTGCAGCTATGCGACACAGGTGGCGACGCAATCGTCGGCGGCGATTGCGTCGCCAAGCGCAACAGCGACTCGCGCTGCGCCAAGAAGAACCGAAAAGCCAACTCAGACAGCGGCAGCTTTCGAATACCGCCCCAGCAGCACGCCCTTGCCGGTCAACACACCTATCACCCTGGATCAACTGGAGAAATCAGGCAATTCGGCGCGGCTATTGCCGCCGGATGTCAATCCGCTCACCGGTCTAAAGGTCAGCGATCCAAAGCTCCTGGAACGCCGCCCGATGGTCATCAAAATCACCAACTTTCCACGCAGTGTCCGCCCGCAGTGGGGGCTGAACGCAGCCGACCATGTTTACGAATATTATCTGGAGGACGAGCTGACGCGTTTCGTCGGCGTATTCTATGGACGAGACGCGGAGCGAGTCGGCCCAATCCGCTCCGCTCGTCCATTCGACGAACATCTGATGCGTATGTATAAGGCTATCTTTGCTTTTGCCTATGCCGACGACCGGGTGATGGATCTATGGATTGGCACAAACCTCAGCCCGTTTCTGGTGATTGAACGACCGGGAAACTGCCCGCCGATGTGTCGCATCGGCCCAAAGTCCAACTACAACACCCTGTACACCAACACCGCTCAACTCGGCGAATATGTCGCCGCGCGCGGCGTCAATAATGACCGGCAGAACCTGGAAGGTTTGCATTTTGAGGAGAACAGCCTGCTGCTCGGCGGCGGCGGGGAGGCGCGCCGCCTGGAGGTTCGCTTCTCGCCGATGTCTTACCACGCCTGGG
>DYGV01000083.1:12299-16970 GCA_020724505.1 Anaerolinea thermophila | reverse complement strand
CAAGATGAATTTAGCCTCACTTATCTGTTCATCGCTCACGATCTAAGCATGGTGCGCCATATCTGCGACCGCGTGGCGGTGATGTATCTGGGGGTTATCGTCGAGCTAGCTGAACGCGACGAGCTTTACGAACATCCGCTACACCCCTACACCCAGGCGCTGCTTTCGGCGGTGCCTATCCCCGACCCGAAGAAGGATCGCACCCGTCAACGCATCATCCTGGCAGGTGACGTTCCCAGCCCGCTCAACCCGCCCCCTGGCTGCCGTTTTCACCCTCGCTGCCCAATTGCGATGGATCAATGCTCCCGCGTTCAACCGGAGTGGCGCGAGGTTGCAGCAGGCCATTGGGTCGCCTGTCATGCAGTTTAATGAAAATGTGCAACTTCCCCGCCGATTAGAGATGGGGAAACTTGTAAGACTTTCAATGCGACCATTTTAGCGCAGCAGCCCGAATTTAACGATGAGGCATTCTTAAGGACAAACGGAGAGGAAAATTGAACGATTGGTATAAGCTGGATGCACTGGAAGCCGTCCAGAAGCTCAACAGCCATCCCGAAAACGGATTAACCACAGCAGAGGCTGCCCGACGGCTCAAAGAATATGGGCCAAATGAGCTGGTGGAACGCGGAGCGAAGAGCCCCTGGGCAATTTTACTGGAACAATTCACAGGCATCATGGTCGTGATGCTGATTATCTCAGCCGTGGTCTCCCTCATCTTGGGGGAAACCACCGATGCGCTGGTGATCATGATCATCGTGGTTCTCAACGCCTTCCTCGGCTTTACTCAGGAGTATCGCGCCGAGCAAGCTATGGCAGCCCTCAAACGCATCGCCGTTCCCCATGTGCGCGTCCGGCGCGACGGGCAGTTGCAGGAGATTGCCGCCCAAGAGTTGGTGCCAGGGGACATCATCCTGTTGGAAACCGGAAACAGCGTCCCGGCCGATGCTCGGCTGCTGGAGGCTGTCAATCTGCGCGCCCAGGAGGCGGTGCTGACCGGCGAATCCGAGCCGGTTGAGAAAAATGCGGCCCCTCTGGTTGAAGATAATCTACCGCTCGGCGACCGGATCAACATTATTTACATGGGCACAGTGATTACCTATGGGCGCGGCGTGGCTCTGGTAACCGAAACAGGGATGAACACCCAATTGGGCAAGATTGCCGATATGCTCCAATCGGTGGGGGTCGAAAAAACGCCCCTCCAGCGTCGGCTTGAACAGTTGGCGCGCGGATTGGCGCTGGCGGCGTTGGTCATCGTGGCGATTGTCTTTGCCCTGGGTTTGCTGCGCGGCGAAGATTGGATCGAGATGTTTCGCGTCTCCGTCGCCATGGCAGTGGCGGCCGTCCCCGAAGGGCTACCGGCCGTGGTCACCATCGCGCTGGCGCTCGGTGCGCAGCGTATGCTCAAACGCAATGCCCTAATCCGCAAGTTGCCTGCGGTAGAGACACTCGGCTCAGTCACCGTCATCTGCTCCGATAAAACGGGCACCCTCACCCAAAACCGCATGACTGTCACCATCGTGGACGTGGCGGAACATAGGCTCAACATGGAAGAGCGTTTGCGCAGCTTTAGCCCGACTGTCAGTCGAGAGGAGCCGACAAAGTTGCTATTTCAGGAAAGCCCGGCGATCGTCTTTACGCTCGCTGGAGGCGCCTTATGCAATGACGCGGTGCTGGAGGCGGTCAGAGGCGAACCAGGGACATTCTCCAGCGTCGGCGACCCTACCGAAGGCGCTCTGGTGATCGCCAGCGCCAGGGCAGGGCTATGGAAAACCGAGCTAGATAAGGCATTCCCGCGGGTGGCGGAGCTGCCGTTCGATTCAGAGCGTAAGCGCATGACCACTGTCCACCAACCCATTCCGGAGTTGGTGCCCGCCGTACTCAACCCGTATCAAGATCAACGCCCAGATTTCTTTGAGCCTGGTCATTATCTGGTGATCACCAAAGGCGCTGTAGATAGCTTGCTGGAGATTTGCGATCGCGTCTGGTGGGAAGGACAGGCAGAACCATTGGACGAAACCTGGCGCGAGCGGGTCCTGAAGGCGAACAATGACCTGGCTCAAAAGGGGATGCGCGTATTAGGAGTTGCTTATCGCCAAAGCGATACGCCTGAACCGTTGGAGAGCAATTTGATCCTGATTGGATTGGTGGGCATGATTGACCCAGCGCGGCCTGAGGTGCAAGACGCTGTACGCGAAGCCAAGGCAGCAGGGATTCGTCCAGTAATGATCACCGGCGACCACCCACTAACCGCGGCGTACATCGCCTCGGAATTGGGTATCGCCGAAAGCAAGAAAACACTCACCGGCCGCGACCTGGATGAGATGACCATCGAACAACTACGGGCAATCGTAGAAGAAGTGCCGGTTTACGCCCGCGTTTCGCCTGAGCATAAGCTCAAGCTGGTGCAAGCGCTGCAAGATCGCGGTCACATCGTTGCCATGACCGGCGACGGTGTCAACGACGCGCCGGCGCTGAAGAAGGCGGAAATCGGCATCGCCATGGGAATCACCGGCACCGATGTCTCCAAAGAAGCCTCCGACATGATCCTGCTGGATGATAACTTTGCCACAATTGTCGCCGCCGTGAAGGAAGGCCGGCGGATTTATGACAATATCCGCAAGTTCATCAAGTACACCATGACCTCCAACGCCGGGGAGATCTGGGTGATGCTGCTCGCGCCGTTCATTGGTATGCCTTTGCCACTCACCTCGCTGCAAATTCTTTGGATCAACCTGGTGACAGACGGCTTGCCTGGCTTGGCCCTTGCCATTGAGCCTCCTGAACGCGACATTATGCGACATCCCCCTTACCCGCCGCGTGAGAATATTTTTGGGCGTGGGATGGGACGCGACATTTTGTGGGTTGGTCTGTTGATGGGGCTGGTTTCATTGGGAGCAGGCTATTTGTATTACCAGATGGACCCGGCTACCTCTCCGGCGGTCTGGCAAACGGTCGTCTTCACCACCCTCACCCTGGCTCAGATGGGTAACGCCCTCGCCACGCGCTCCAATCGAGACACTCTGTTCCAAATCGGCTTGCTTTCCAACAAATCCATGCTGGGCTCAGTCCTGCTGACGTTTGCCTTGCAAATGGCCGTGATTTATGTACCTTTCCTGAATCGGGCTTTCTCCACGACTCCGCTCAGCCTGCAGGATCTGCTGATCAGCCTCGGTTTCAGCGTTGTCGTCTTTCTGGCAGTTGAGTTGTTCAAGTGGCTGCAACAACGGCGGGGATGAATAAACAAACCTTCTAAATTATTCACCGAAGTTGTTTATCCCGCCGGCGCAAAACACCCCGCAGGTTGCCCAAAAACGAAACCGTGTTTATCAGCAACCTGCGGGGCGTTCATAGGTTAGTGGTTCAAATTCGGTCTCTGCATGTTTACCAGGCGCACACCGGCGCGGTGCACCTGGCGAAAATCCCCGCCCTGGGAGACCGTGCGCAGCACCGGCTCGATGGCGGTTACCACCGCGCCGGAGAGAATATCCACCCCATAATCAAACAGCACCGGACTGAGCGGCGTGCTGGGGCCTAACAAGATCACTTTAGCCCGCGGCGTACGCAACGCCAGCAACCCTTCCAGCGTATGATTGGCAAAGGTCATCCCGGTAATGGCAATCACATCTGCGCCAGGGATGACCTCCGGCGCGGCTGAGGCCGGCAAATCGCCCGGCGCGGGGTTTTGTTCCAACACCAGCAACTCATCCACCCTCTTGCGCAAACGCTCCGTGAATGGGAAACGCCCCACCAAGACCACGCGCTTTCCCTGCCCTTGCACCGCAATCATGTCTTCTGCATTGGCTTCGAACCAAAGTTGAGGGAAATGCGGCAACAAGGCGTTAATGGCTGCAACCCCGATACTTGCCTGGGTCGGGTTGCAGCTCAAAGCCATCTCTGCCAGTTGACGAGCGCCCAACATTTCCAGAAAACCAGCCTGAGGGACGTTCGGTTCTTGGCGGTCATGATGATGGCCAGCAGACAGCGTAGATGCCAGACCGCAGCGCTGCAATCCGTTTACCTCCACCACGACAGCGATCCAGTTCAACCCAATGCGCACATCCAACACGCTGCCATCCGGCAATGTATCTAAAATATCTCGGATCATTTGCATCGAATGAACCCTGACCTTTCGCGCCTTGCCGTTGCTTGACGCTATTCTGGCAAAATAGCGCCGCCGCTGCAAAGCTTACTACAGTTACAATTGCCCGTCAACGCTACATGAAACAGCGATGGACACCCAAAGATCATCGCCTGGCGCGCAGCGATAAATTCAAGGCGTTGTTTTTGGTTTATCAAATCTTGGAACAAACCTTACTTCTTCATCGTCATTCCACCATGTCAACCCCACCTGAACGAGGATTTTTGCTTGTGAAAAAATTGCTCCTCCTCACCCTCTTCGTCATCCTGTTCAGCGCCTGCCAGTTGCCGGCCGGTGACGCAGCGCCGTCATCTGGCGAAGAGAACAGTCCATCGCTTGAACCAGCGGTTCTCATCACACCGACGCCCACACCCGTTCTTCCTCCAGCATTAAGCGGCGATGTCGCTCTCCAACAATTATTGCTGGAGAGTCACAAGCGTTGGAAAAGGCTACGAGGCGACGCAACAGTGACGCTTTACCCCCCACCAGGGGTGACAGCCGAGCCGCAAACCAACATCGCTCAAATCTGGATC
>DYGV01000083.1:577-12289 GCA_020724505.1 Anaerolinea thermophila | reverse complement strand
AACCCGCGAAAGCCAAAGTGATTGTCGCCCCGCCGCAAAGCGCCCCTATCCACATATTCATCAGTGATGGGGTAAACGCGCGCTGGGACATGGAGCCAGCGCAACCGCTGCCTGCCAACCTGAACGAGCCGTTTGATCCACCCACCACTCCATCGGATACCGTATATTTGCATCCGCTGGGAGGGATGTTGGGCACACCCGTCAGCGACCTCATCTTCCCCGCCGGGTTGGCGCAGCGGGGCGGCGAGTATCGCCTGACCGGCAAAGAAATTCTCGCCGGGCGTCAGACGCATGTCGTTGAGTGGGGTCGCGCTCCCGGTCAGTTGATTGACCATTTCTGGGTGGATGTACAGACCGGCGTAATTCTGCGACAGCAGAACTATGGCAAAGAAAACAGCGCAACGCCGACTTCCGAGATCATATTCAACTTCATCGAGTTCGACCGCGCATTGCCCCCAGAGACCTTTGACTTAAACAGCGCCGATCTACCCACCCTGGCTACCCTTCAGCCGACCCTCCCCCCCGACGCCTTGCAACTCTCCGTCAAACCCGGGGTTGATCTGGTCAACGTCCGCAGCGGCCCTTCCACGATATACGAAGTCATCGCCACGCTCGCCCCAAAGCAAGTCGCACGCGTCCTCGGCAAGAATCAAGAAGGTGATTGGTGGCAGATTGAATTAGATGGAATGACCGGATGGGTGTTTGCCGAATTAGTGGATTTCAGCGGAGAAGCGTCTGCCGTACCCGTCGTCCCAACGCCAGCGCCCTGACAGTCAGTTTGGAGGCGCAGATTCGGAACTGAGCGGGGAATTGGGTTGAGTGAACTGCCATCCCAACGCCGCCAGACAGAACCCTATCCCATTGAATGTGAAGAAAAGCGCCACGCTGGGCATAGAAATGCGCAGGTAAGGATAGATCGTTCCCAAGAGCAGGATTACGCCTCCCGCCAACAGTCCCACTGCTGGGGCTTTTCGCAGCCATGCAAGACGGTTTTTGGGCATACGCAGGGCGCGCTGCCCGCGCGGCAACGCAACAGCAAGCCGAAGAAGGATCAACAACGCGGCTGCGCCGGAGAACAGCCCCACAGAGAAAAGAACCTGCCGGGCAAAGCGAATCGCCCGCGGCAATGTGAAATCTCCGCTACCCAGCCAATTCGTCCAGGCGTGCAGCACATCGGCGAACAGTTCATGACCGGCGATGCTAGACGTCAGCACAACGATGCCCTCGCCGCTGGCGGGAATAGCGGCGAACTCGGTCACGCCGTTCAGATTTCCTCCCATATGCGAAACCAGATGACGGCCATCGGGCAAGGTTTCGGTGAAATATCCCAGGCCATAACCTTGTGCGTAGATCAGGCGCTCAACGCCGCGAATCTCGACCGCCGGCGTCATCATCAGCTCAACCGTGGCGGGTTTTAGAACGCCCCGTCCAGGCGGTCCCCCCTCTGGCCCCTTCACCCCCGCCGCAATAAACCTCGCCAGGTCCGGCGCGGTAGTATATAAGCCAGCCGGCGCTTTTTCGACAAATTGATAATGGGGAAAAGGCGTTCCTCTTTCGCTATAACTGGTGACAAGCTGCGCTTGAATATCCGGGCGCCATTGAAAGCTGCTGGCATTCATCCCCAGGGGCGTCAATATCTCACGTTGCATGTATTGGCTGAAATCTTCGCCGCTGACTTCTTCGATCAGCAGTTGCAAGATCAGATAGCCCCCATCCGAATAAGCAAAACAGCTGCCCGGCGTTCGCTCCAACTGCACGCCAGCAGCCTCACCATAGCCAAATGCCAGCACATCTTCAATGCCAGGCAGCGGCTCCCCAGGCAAATGCCCCAGATACTCAGGCGTATTCAACCCCGCGCTGTGGCTGAGCAGCCGCCGGATCGTCACCAGGCTATTGTCGCCGCCGGGCAAGCGCCAACGGTTCAAGTAATTGCCTACCGGAGCGTCCAGATCAACTCGCCCGCTTTCGACCAGCTTCATCACACCCCAGGCGGTCACCGTCTTAGAAATCGAAGCCACGCCAAAGACACTATCCGGGGTTACGGGTTTGCCGCTAGCAAGATCTGCAACGCCGTAACCCTTTGACCACACCACCTCTCCGTCATGGATCAAAGCCACCGCCACTCCCGGCGCGCCTGTTGCCCGCATACGGGCGGGGATCAACGCATCCAGGCGTTGGATCAAAAGGCTTACATCCGGCGGATTTGGGGCAGCGGGCGAATAACCCGCCAGAAATAACGCCGTCAACAAGCAGACAACTACCAGCCGTGCCACAGGTACGCCCCTTTTCCGAAAAGCCGCATCTAAACTTCCGCATCCTCAGGGAGCGAATCTGCAATTCGTTCAATTTCCACGCCCACCGACTGAGCAAAAGGCACAGCAGCGGGCTTTTCCACTCTCACCACAGCCTTGACAACGCCTGGCGCTTCCAGACAAATGCGGACAAGATCGCGGGCTAACGCTTCCACAGTAAAACGCCTTGCCGTCTCCGCGTGCGCCTGCAATCGTTCCGCCAGGGCAGCATAGTCTATGCTCCGACCCAGATCATCGGCTTTGCCTGCGGCTTCTAAATCCGCGAACAAGGTGGCGTGAATCACGATCTCTTGCGGTTTTTCGCGCTCCCAATCATAAACGCCGATGATGCCGCGCGCCCGCAAACCGTTGATGAATATTTTATCCATCTTACTCCTCTTGGCTGCGCTTGATCATCCGCAACGCCTCGTCCAGCGGCAACGCATAGGCGATGTGACCATCCCGACCGACCAGGGTTTCGGCGCAAAACAAAGAATTCAACCCCGCCTCTTCAACGCATTCGATGACCGCCTGAAACAAGGCATTCAGGATCTTTCCTTCATCTGCCAAAGCGGGTCGTAAGACGGTCAACTCCGTGGCGAGATGTAAAATGCGATACGCCACGCTGAAGGCAATGACGAAGTCGCCGCTGCCGTGCTGCATTCGCGCCCCGGTGCGCCCCAAGCCGATAGCAGCCCTTATACACAGGCGTTGAAGTTGTCGGGAAGATAACGGCGCATCCGTCGCCAGGGCGATCATAACCGAACCTGGCGGCGATTGCGGAGGGTCGCTGGGCAAACTGAGCCGTTTGCCAACCGGCGCGCCCAGGATGGTCAGGTCTTGCCGGCTGCCGAAATTGGACTGAACCAACGCGCCCAGCGTAAAGCCGCCCAAAGCCGCCGGCAAAACACGGCTGGCTGTGCCGATCCCGCCTTTCCAACCGTAACAGATCGTCCCTACGCCGGCGCCCACATTGCCCTCGCTCACCTCTGCGCTGCTGGCGCTTTCGATCGCAGCCCAGACATGCTCCGCCCGCACATGACGGCCTTGAATGTCGTTGAGATAACTATCATTGGTTTCGCCGACCACGATGTTGACTGGCGCTACCGCTGCGCACGCCGATCTGCGGATTTTGGTGGATCATATACTGAACCATAGCGTCCAATGTAAGACCTACGTTCAAGGTATTGGTGAAGGCGATGGGCGCTTCAAGCACGCCCAGTTCGCGCACCTGCTCAAAACCCGCTGCTTTGCCATAACCGTTCAGCGTATACACCGCCGCCGGAACCTTCTCCTGATAAAGGTTATCCGCATGTGGCAGAATGACCGTCACACCGGTGCGCGCCGGGCCAAAACCAGGCCGCAACGCCCCCTCGCCAAAAATGACGCTTTGATGACCCACTCGTACCCCCGGCACGTCAGTGATAGCGTTCCACTTCCCCGGCGTCATCTCTCCCGCGCGCAAGCCCAGCTCACGTAGACGCGGCATGGTTGTTTCCTTCGATAAGCAACTGACTAATACACAACGGATTTTTGCAACGGATTCTTACACGGATTTTTTATTTTGAGGCGGGTACACTCTCAGCGAATGAGTGGGCGTCCTTCCGTGAAATCCATTACCCAATCCGTTGTCCAGGTTTTTGCATATTCTCAAATATAACCATCGGTGATTTCGCGGCAGCAGCGCACAAAATCCAATACCGTTGGCACGTTGCGCATCAATATCGCCATATTGCCCTGCACCCCAATTTTACGCGTCAATAACGCCTGCATGGGTTCGACCTCGCCCTTCAACAAGCGTACATATTGCTCATAAGGAGCGCGTAAGGTAAAAGTTGGTTTGACTTCTTGATCTTTGCCCAAAGAATATGCCGCGCGACATTTGCCATGCCATAAATCGAAATACCAGCGAATCTCTTCGGTTAATTTCTGATCCGGCTGGATGATAAAAACCATATCACCTTCCCAGTTACGGGCGATTTGGGCGTAGCGTTCATCACCGTTCAGTTTTTCCATCAAAGCGACGAGCCATTGTTCGGTGGGGAATTTTGCCATATCTTTTGCCTATTCCGCTTCTCTAATAAATAAAGCACGCCTTTGCCATCAGCGTGCTTCTAGGGTCAGATTCGCCTTTGAGGATCGCCTCCTCTTATCGTTCTGCGACCTTCACTTTGCGTTCGATGTAAGATGCCACACGTGCAGAGAACAGTGTCATGATCAGGTAGAGCAGCGCCACCATCGTCCAGGTCTCGATCGGGTTGAAGTTCTGCGACATGAACTCTCTACCGCGACGGGTTAAATCGGCGACCGCCACCGCGCTGACCAGCGAAGAATCCTTCAACAGGGCGATGAACTCATTACCCACCGGCGGCAAAATTACCCGGATGGCCTGTGGCAAAATCACATAGCGCATCGCCTGGACGTAATTCATCCCCAGGCTTAGCGCTGCCTCCATTTGACCTTTGGGGATGCTTTGAATGCCGGCGCGATAAATCTCGCTCATGTACGCGCCATAGCAAAATGTCAAACCCAATATGGACATGGCGATTGCATTCGCTTGATATGCAGCCAACGCAGCGTTGCCAATGGCGCGGCCAAAATTTTGCAGCACCACCGGGAAAGCAAAATACCACCAAATAAGCTGCACCAGCAGTGGAATGCCGCGCACCAGCTCTACGTAAAGGCTGGAAATCCCAAAGATGACTGGATTTTTTGACAAACGTCCCAGACCACCAAACAGACCAAAGATCAGGGTGAGAGCAAATGCAGCTACGGTGACCCATATGGTCACCAGGATGCCATCGGTAACGAAGACCAGGATATCTCGATATGGATCCGGAGAGGTGATGACCAAAATGGTCGTCAGGATCACCACAGCGATGAACAACCCCCACCAGGCGTCAACACGTGAACCAATTTCAGCCGGGATCAGGCGAACTTTGCCGGCTTCAACAGGAGGATCTTTCGCTTTGCTTTCCATCAGCCCTCCCAATTTATCCAAGAAAACGCTTTCTCTGGGCGGTTAAACTCTGCGAGGCCGCCCCCTGGCCTCGCAGAGTTTTCAGTTTGAACGATTTATTGACCGCTGGTGATCCACTTGGCGGTCAATTCGTCAATTTTGCCTTCGGCTTTAACTTCCGCCAGGGCTTTGTTGATCTTGGCTAACAGTTCTGTGTTGGTCTTGCAAACGGCAATGCCATAGAACTCATCGGTGAACACTTCGCCCACGGTTTTGAGTTTGCCCGGGTTCTGGCCGATATAGCCAAGCGCCAGAGGGTTGTCAGCGATGACTGCGTCAATCTGTCCATTGATCAAATCCTGGAACGCCAGACCAATGTCGTCGTAGGATTTCACGTTGGCGCCGGTGATCTTCTGAGCTTCGATATCGCCGGTTGTGCCAAGCTGGACGCCAACGGTCTTGCCAACGAGGTCATCTTTGCTCTGAATGTCGGTGTTATCGCTGCGCACCGTCACCACCTGGCCGGCAGCAAAATAGGGGTCGGAGAAAGCGAACTGTTGGGCGCGCTCCGGGGTGATGGTCATGGCAGAGATGGAGGCATCGTACTGGCATTGAGCCATGCCTGCCAGCAGAGAATCCCAAGGCACATTGTTGTATTCGATCTCCAAACCAGCCTTCTCGGCAATGGCGTTCATCAGGTCAATATCAAAACCAACGATCTGCTTGGTAGACTCATCTACGCTTTCAAATGGCGGCCAGGTTGCGTCTGTGGCCACACGAACTTTTTGCTTCGCCGCGCCGCCGCACGCAGCAAGCGCCAGGCTAGCCAGAAGCAGTACAACAAACAGAACGTATATCGGGCGTTTCATTTTCCTTCCTCCATTTGTACGTGAATGTCAGGTGATACTGGTTGGTGTGGGATTAAAATAGTCTACTACATTCTGAAGATGATGTCTACCCTAAATTTATTGCGCAAAGATCAAGAATAACAAATCCGCCCTGAAATCACGCCTTCAGGGCGGAATGCCTTCTACTACCAGATGCGCTGGGTGGGAGTTGAACCCACACGCCTTGCGGCACATGGCCCTCAACCATGCCTGTCTGCCAGTTCCAGCACCAGCGCCAGAGCAAAAGTATTATAATCGGCTCTACAACATTGTCAAGCTATCCCAGTTTTTAAGGAGAAGGGTATGCGAATTGTACTCGACGCCATGGGGAGTGATCTGTGTCCCACCCCAGAGGTGCAGGCTGCCATTCAAGCCTCTCAGCAGTTTGGCGATGAAATCATCCTGGTTGGCCCAGCTGATCGTCTGGCGCCAATGCTCGCCGAGGTGGTCGGCGCTAACGCCAAAGTGCGCCTGGTAGATGCACAAGATACCATCACCATGGAAGACAAGGGGCTGAAATTAGCCCTGAAAGCCAAGCGCAAAGGCTCAAAAACCTCGATGGCGGTGGGGATGGATCTGACACTCAACGGCGAAGCAGACGCCTTTGTAACCGCCGGCAATACCGGCGGCGCGCTAGCTACCGCCTATTATCGCCTCGGCGTGATCCCCGGCGTGGAACGCCCGGCCCTAACGGGCCTGTTCCCGGTCAAGGGCGGTTATTGCGTCGTACTGGATCTGGGCGCCAACCCCGACTGCAAACCTGAACACATCCTCCAATTCGCGGTGATGGGCGCCGTGTACGCCCAACGGGTGCGCGGCATCGCCAACCCACGCGTGGGGTTGCTCTCCAACGGCGAAGAGGCCGGCAAAGGCAATGAATTGGTCAAAGGTTCTTTCCCATTGCTGGAAGCCAGCGGCTTAAATTTCATTGGCAACGTCGAAGGCAAGGAGTTGTTCGGCGGCGAGGCAGATGTTGTCGTCACCGATGGCTTCACCGGCAACATCCTGCTCAAGTCCAGCGAGGCGGTTGCCAAGTTGATCACCGATGTGCTACGTCAGGAGTTGACCGCCTCCACCCGAACCAAAATTGGGGCGCTGCTGGCCAAACCGGCCTTCGCGAAGATCAAACAAATGCTGGATCCAGGGGAAGTGGGAGCGGCGCCGCTGCTGGGCATTAACGGCCTGGTTTTCGTCGGTCATGGCCGATCCGATGCGCGCGCCCTGGTCAGCGCCATCCGCACCGCTCGACAGGCAATCGAAGCGGATTTACTGGGCGCGTTGCGCGGCGCAATTCAGGAACGTCTGGAGCAGGTCCACATTCCAACAGATAAGGTTGAGGCAATTTAATGATAAATTCCAATCATCGCACCCGGGTCGTCATCACCGGCTTGGGGGCTATTTCGCCGCTGGGGGCATCCTTGGAGCAATATTGGGACGGTCTGGTGCAGGGACGTTCCGGCATTCGGCGCATCACCCAATTCGACCCCAGCGATTTGCCATGCCAGATCGCGGGCGAGATCCCTGACTTCAATGTCGAGGATTATATGGAGCGTAAAGAGGCGCGCCGCACCGCGCGCGCCTGCCAAATCGCCCTGGCAGCCGCCATTCAGGCGGTTCGAGACGCGGGATTGCCAGAGCAAATGCCCGAACCGGAACGAGCGGGCGTTTTGTTCGGCACAGTCATGGGCGGGGCAGATAAACTGGAAGAAGGGGTGGCTGCCTTACGAAATCACGGGCCGAGCAAAGTAAGCCCTTTTATGCTGCCTACCGGCATCCCCAATATCCCCTCTTTTATGATTGCCCAACGCTTTCAGGCGTTGGGTCCCAATAACACTATCTCCACCGCCTGCGCAACAGGCACACAGTCAATCGGCGAAGCGGCCGAGCTGATTCGCCGGGGCGCGGCAGACATTGTCATCACCGGCGGAACGGAAGCCCTGATCGCCGATTGGGCGATCGCCGGCTTCTGCGCTATGCGCGCCCTGCCTGTGAACTACAACCATGAACCTGAGCGGGCATCGCGACCCTTCGATGTTAAGCGCGAAGGATTTGTGTTTTCAGAAGGCGCAGCGGCTTTAGTGCTGGAAAGCCTGGGACATGCCCAGGCGCGCGGGGCACGTATCTATGCCGAAGTAGCCGGTCACGCCTCCTCGGCAGACGCCTATCACATCGCCGCCCCCGATCCTGAGGGGCGCGGACCGATCCGCGCCATGCGCTGGGCGCTTCAAGACGCTGACCTGCCCCTGGAGGCGGTGGATTATATCAATGCCCACGGCAGTTCCACCCCCATCAACGACGTAACCGAAACCAAAGCCATCAAGATGCTGTTCGGCGAACACGCCTACAATCTGGCCGTCAGCTCCACCAAATCCATGATCGGCCATCCGATGGGCGCCGCCGGCGCCCTGGAAGCGCTGGCTTGCATCCTGGCGCTTCACCGCGGCTGGTTGCCCCCAACCATCAACCTTGACGAGGCTGACCCAGAGTGCGATCTGGATTATGTGCCTAATCAGGCGCGTCGGGCGCAGGTAAATGTCACATTATCTAATTCATTTGGTCTGGGAGGGCAAAACGCCTGCCTGGTGCTAAGGAAGTACGTATAATACGCTGCAATCAATCAAATACATATCCTCGCACATTTTAGAAGGGATTGTATGAATATTCATCGCAACGAAACCCTGATTAAACGCAACGCCCGCATTGCCCAATTCACCATGTTTGCCGGGTTGGCGGTGCTGGCTGGCGGCATGTTCGTCTCCTTCCGCTACCCGGAGCAAGTCGGTCTCTCTCTCGGCGCGCTGCTGCTCGGCTTTATACTTTCGCAAATTGGCATCTACTATTTGAACCGCTGGGGGCGCAAGCCGCGCCCCGATGAGCTGTTAGATAAATCGCTCAAAGGGCTGGATAGAAAATACACCCTGTTCCACTACGCCTCTCCGGTTTCGCATCTATTGGTGGGGCCTTCAGGAGTATGGGTGCTGCTGCCGTACTATCAACGCGGCGTGATCACTTACGCCAAAGGTCGCTGGCGGCAGAAGGGCGGCGGTCTGTTATATCAGTATTTGAAGATCTTCGCTCAAGAAAGCCTAGGGCGGCCGGATCTGGAAGTAAACGGCGAGATCGAAGCCCTGCGCAAATTTCTATCCCAACACCTGCCCGAAGAGAGCCTGCCGCCCATCCAGGCTGCGCTGGTGTTCACGCATCCCCAGGCAAAGATTGACATCCCACCCGATGAGACACCGCCAGCCGAGACGGTGACCCTCGGCGATCTGAAAAAAGTGATCGGCAAACCGGCTAAAGGGAAGACGCTTTCGCCAGAAAAAATTCGCCTGATCGAAGATGCAATTCTGACCGCCAACTAAAGCGCGGAAAAAATATCGGGGTCAGCCGCTGATCCGATCCATCGCGGCTGACCCCGAATCGCGTACGGCGACTATGGGCGGATCTCCTGTCGCTGGAACAACACATACGCCAGGGCAAACAGCACAATCGTACCTGCAATCAAGCCGGTGAGCTGTGGCCAGATCAGCACCAACGACTCGGACAACGGCAGCGGTGCGCCCAGGATAGCGCCCTCCATCTGACTGGGCAACAAGATACCTAACGAGCGGATCTCCGGGCGCAGCAACGCGATCATCGTCTCGGCGTATAGGGTGTTCGGAGAGAAGCGCCCCAGCGCCAGTTGCAGGTTCGCCTGAGCAATATACTCCTCGGCAAAACCAAAGCGGATCGGGCTAAGCGATTGGGCGAGCAGGCCGGCAATCATGCCCCAAAATACGATGAAGAACAACCACGTAGCAATGGAGGCCAACGCTGCGGTGGCCGGCTGGCGGAAGACGATGGAAAACACCATTGCCAACGCCAGCCAGATGCCGCCGAAGAAGATCGTGGCCAGCAAGAATAACAGAGCGCGTCCGACCTCCTGACCGCCCGGCGCTACCCCCAGACGCAGAACGCCCATGCCGAAGATCAATAGCCATACGGCGGTGCAAACCAACGCCAGGGTGAACAACCCGGCCAGGAATTTACCCATCAACAGCGCATCGCGGTAGATGGGTTGCGCCAGGACGCGCGGCATGGTTCGGCGGTTGAATTCCCCATTTACAGAGTCGAAACCCAGCGCGATAGCCACCAGCGGGATGAAAAACGCCAGCAAACCGATAAACGCCGGCAATGGATCGCGCGCGTTGGTGAACAAGCGCAGATAGAGGAACTCATCGCGACTGATCCTTTGCTGGATGTCCTGGGTTGCCACATACATCGTCCCGATGGCGGTCAATACGATCAAGACTTCAAGGATGGCCATGCGCACGCTGGACAGGTGATCGGCCATCTCCTTCGCCACCACCGCCCACATGCCCGTCCAGGGCGACCCCTCCCGAACGCGCTTCACCGCCGTCTTCTGCACCTGTTGTCTAATTTGCGATTGGGACACGGCTTGCGTCATGTGCCACCTCCTTGAAAAACGCCGTATAAATGTCATCCAGGCTTTGAGCCTGCACGTCCAGCTTGTAGAGCCGTCCGCCGGCAGATATGACCGCCTGAGCTACTTCTGGACGCAAGTCACGCGCCGCCTCCATTTCATACAGACGGCTATTGACGGCGCGAATATGCGCCAGACCAGGTACGTTTTTCAGCGCCTTGAGGATCTCCGGTTGCGTTCCGTCGGCGCTGATCTGGATGCGGTAGGCGCCGCCCAGCACGCGCTGCGCCAATTCATCCACCGCGCCTTCCAGCGCCATCTTGCCGTGGCTGAACAGCCCCACCCGATCGCACACCGCCTGCACCTGATGGAGCAAGTGCGATGAGAGCAACAGGGTGATGCCCTCTTCTTTCAGGCTGCGGATCATGTCCAGAAGCTCGTGCGAGGCTTCTGGATCCAGGCCGGAAGTAGGTTCATCCATGATGATAAGCTGCGGTTGCTTGATCAGCACCTCCGCCACGCCCAGCCGCTGGCGCATACCGCGCGAGAACGTACTTACCCGTTTGCGCGCCACCTGTTCCAACCCGACGCGCGCCAGCGCTTCGTCAATGCGCTTTTTGATCTGATCGCCGGCAATACCGTTCAAGCGCGCAATATACGCCAGGTTCTCATAGGCGGTCAATTCATCATAGAAACCGACCTGGTCGGGCAAATACCCCACGCGCGACTTCACCTTGAGCGGCTGGCGGGAAGGATCTAATCCCAGCACCTGGACGCTGCCAGAGGTCGGCTCGGTTAAACCCAGCAGCATCAAGATAGTAGTGGTCTTACCGGCGCCATTTGGACCCAACAAACCGAACACCTCGCCCGGCTGAACTGACAGATTCAGGCGATCCACAGCCGTAAAGTTGCCATATTTTTTAGTCAGTTCATGGGTCTGGATAATGGGGGCGCTCATATTTCGCCTCCTTTCCCAGGTCGAAGCAGCCAGAGACTAGCGACGTCCGAAACGAGACACCGCCAGGCTGACTGCGGCGACTGCAATGGCAATCAAGCCGACTCCGGCGACACCCCACAAGGTGGAAGTCTTCACCGTAATACGGAACTCGGCCGATTCTTGTTTGCTGTCCAGCGGGCGGGCATTGATCGTCA
>DYGV01000083.1:0-567 GCA_020724505.1 Anaerolinea thermophila | reverse complement strand
TTCTCGTCTGGCTTAATGTTGGCGGTCACTTCCACCTTGCCACCGGCGGGGATCTCGGCGATCTTCGTTTGGTCAAATGTCACCGTCCAGCCGGAGGGTTCGCTGGAGGACAACTCCACGCCGCTCAACGGCGCGGTGCCGTTATTCTGAAGTACGATCTTCAGCGGCGACTCTTTGCCGGCCACCGCTTCGCCAGAGAGCCGACCATCAGGGGCAGAGATGGAGAGCCGTCCTTCGCCAACCACTTCTACGGTCAGGGTCAGGTCTGCGCTCACATCCCCCGCTCGAGCATGAACGGTAAACGGATATTTCCCCGCCTGCAAAGTGATCAATGGGTCAACTTTAATCGTCAAGGTCTTGCTCTCATTGGCGGCTAATTGCAACTCATTCACCTGTTGGCCGGCCGATTCAATAGATACGCGTGTATTTTCGGGTTCATCGGCGGTGAGGGTCACGAGCAGGTCTTCGCCGCCTTCATTCTTCAATGTAGCAGTGAAGCGGAAGGTAGCCGTAGGTTCGCCGCGCTGGGTGGGCAGGCCCTCCGTCTTCAGCGAAAGGCGCGGCGGC
>DYGV01000082.1 GCA_020724505.1 Anaerolinea thermophila | reverse complement strand
TCTCGCGGATAAAATGCTGACGCAAACTCAGCCAGGCAGCCACCTCGTGTTCACATACCAGCCCCCGACTGGCGTGGGAACAGCCGCACTTAAGAAAAACATGTTCGCGAGCGACCTTGAATTCGACGCGGTACTTGCGTTTGTCAGGTACGATCAGCGCGGCGGTGAAATCAGTGACTTCAACGGTCTGTATATGCGTGCGGGCAAATAATTCCTGGCCGAGGCGATAAGTTTGAGGGTCAACTGCCTTTCGCAGGCGATCCTCGTTGAGCGTTTCTAGATCTAATTTATACATTCCGAACAAGGAAGCCCTCCCTTGATCGCCCAGCGCCGGCGGCTTCAACATCCGGCTGGGCGACCAAGGGAGATGTTTATAACTTAATTCTTCAACAGACCAACGTCTCGGTTGAATTCCTCGATCAATACATCAATCTCATCTGCTTGGCTTTGGAAGCCGCGCCAATATTCGCGGTCGTACCATTGCGCCAGGATCTCTTCGTAAGTGCGGCCTTGCTGTTCCACCCAGGTGAAATACTTCAGATTGTGGACGCGTCGCCGATCGGCATAAGTAAGTTCGATCATGTGATCGGTGGATTCGCCATGTAAGTAGCGGGCGAAATGCTCTGCGGCATCGGTCTCGTGATATTCGCCGAACTCCTGACGCATTTCTTGTAATCGGCTGCCGTATAACTCCATCGAGTCTGTCAACACGGTCAATACAATATCGTTTTCGCCCATTTCGTAGTATTTGGCGAATTTAATCGCCGACAGCACATTGGAAATACCGGAAAAACCGAGCAGGTGTAGGGAGCTGACAATCTGTTGTGGCACGCCTTTGCGCAACAAATATGCCTGTCCGGCGGGTTCGTTGAACAGGCGCGCCAGATTGACTACTGCATTATCGTCAATCGCCACAACCAGGTCGGTGTTCTTGACGTTATGGATCCAGGGCACGTGTTTATCGCCGATGCCCTCGATGCGGTGTGCGCCAAAGCCGTTTTCCAGCAGGGTGGGGCATTGCAGCGCCTCGCTGGCGACGATTTTGCTGGATGGGAAGAGTTGTTTCATGTAGTCGCCGCTGGCGATGGTGCCAGCAGAGCCGGTGGCTGAAACCATGCCGCGGTATTCATCCTTCGGGCGCATCACTTTTTCCAGCACTTCTGCCATCGCGTGGCCGGTTACTTCATAATGCCAGAGATAATTGCCAAATTCCTCGAATTGATTGAAAATCATCAGGTCTTCACCAGAGCGGCGTAGCTCCCAGCATTTGTCAAAGATTTCTTTGACATTCGATTCGCTGCCCGGCGTGGCGATGACCTCGCCAGCGATTTTTGACAGCCATTCAAAGCGTTCGCGGCTCATGCCTTCCGGAAGAATGGCGATAGAGGTGCAAGCCAGCAAAGCCGAATCGTAAGCGCCGCCGCGGCAGAAGTTGCCCGTGGAGGGCCAGACGGCTTTCTGTGTGGTGGGGTCAAACTGACCGGTGACCAGGCGCGGAACCAGGCAACCAAAAGCTGCGCCCACTTTATGCGCGCCTGTGGGGAACCATTTGCCCACCAGAACGATAATACGCGCCGATACTCCGGTCAGGCTGGGTGGTAACTCTAAAAAATTCACTCCATCGAATCCGCCGCCGCTGGGGGTTGGCTCATTCTTCCAGGTGATGCGGAATAGATTGCGCGGGTTGATGTCCCACAGCCCGATTTTCGCCAACTCCTCCTTGATTGCTGGCGGGATCAGGGCTGGGTTTTTCATTTGCGCAAAGGTGGGGATGATAATGTTGCGTTCCCGCGCTCGTTGAATGGCGCGAGCGCGGCGCTCCCGGTCTATAGTTAAGTCAATCTTAGCCAAGGTGAAATCTCCTTCTCAAGCATAAATTTAGAACAGCAAGTTATATGGGTATGATTATTTGATCGCTCAACTCTTTTGATTGGTTTCATCGTTCATCCGGCGCGGGCTGTTGTGCCGGGAGAGGCTGCGTCTGCGCGGCGGGTTGCTCAAAATCTTCGGGCGTTTCACGCACAATATACAGCGGGCGTCCCTTCGCTTCATCGTAAATTCGGCCAATATATTCGCCCAGAATGCCCAACGAAATCAATTGCACGCCTCCCAGGAAAAGCACGGCGATCAAAGTCGTCGCCTGACCGGAGAGTTCGTGTGAACCAGCGGTGCGCAGCGCGATCACCACCGGAATGGCCAGAATGCTGATGGCGGCACAGATAAAGCCAATGTAGGTGGCTAACTGAAGCGGAAAGAACGAAAAGCCAGTGATGGCGTCGCTGGCGAAGCGGATCATCTTTTTCAGCGGATATTTAGTTTCTCCTGCATAACGGGCAGCGCGCCTATAGGGGACGCCAATTTGCCGAAAGCCCACCCATACCGACATACCGCGCAAAAAGCGATGTCGTTCACGCATCTGATTCATCACATTGACCACTTTGCGGTCGAGCAGACGGAAGTCGCCAGTGTCCAGAGGAATGTCCACGTCGGTGATGCGATAAATCAGCCGGTAGAAGAGCGAAGCGGTGAACAGTTTGAACCAGCTCTCTCCTTCGCGTTCGGTGCGCACGGCGAATACCACTTCGTATCCTTGGCGCCACTTTTCAACCAGCGAGGGGATCACTTCCGGCGGGTCCTGCAAGTCGGAGTCAATAATCACCACGGCGTCACCGCGGCTAAAATCCAGGCCGGCGGTAACTGCCACCTGATGCCCGAAATTGCGGGCAAAGATCACCGGTCGCACGCGTGGGTCCTTTACCGCCAGCTCTCGGATCATATTGGCGGACTCATCCTTAGAACCGTCATCCACCAACACCAATTCCCAGCTTTCGTGCATACTATCTAATACCTGGCGCACCCGCCGATAAAACTCCGGCAAGGTGGCTGATTCGTTATAGATGGGGGCGACAACGGACAGGGTAGGTTTCATACAAGCTCTTGGCGCAGCTCCTTTCTGCTCACTTGTAAAGAAGAGACGGAACGGACGGCGTTATTGCCAACTGACAATTTTATCACTCTCCGCGTCAAAGCAGGGCTAAATTGAACGGATTAATTATCGGCAATTTGTCTGACAAGTACCGAGGACAGGCGCTATTTTCGACCCAATAGCTTCTTTACCGCCTCTAAACGGGGTTCGATGATCGGTGCTTCTGGCGCGGCTTGCATCGCAGCCCGCACATCTTTCAAGCCGCTTCCGGTGTTCAACACCAACACTAAATCATCCGCGGCGATGAGCTTTTGCGCGACGGCTTTTTGTAAGCCGGCGTAGGCGGTTGCCCCGGCGGGTTCGGCAAAAATGCCGACCTTACCCAGCGCGGCGATGGCCTGCAAGATTTCGGCGTCGCTCACCAACAGATAGCTGCCGCCAGTCTGCCGGGCAGCGCGTACGGCGCGCACGCCGTCGCGCGGCAAATCCACCGAGATGCTGTCTGCCAGCGTGTTTGCCTGCACCGGGATGATCTTCTCGTCGCCGGCAAAGAAGGCGTTGGCAATGGCGGCCGAGCCTTCCGCCTGTACGCCGTAGATGCGCGGCAGCTCCTGAATCCAGCCTAAGGCGTGCAAATCGCGGAAGCCTTTGTGAATTCCAGAGATGATGTTCCCGTCTCCTACAGAGACAAATATGCAGAGCTTGCTCAAATCTGCCCCTTGTCCAACATACTGGCGATCATTGAAAGTCGGGCAAGTGAGGCTGGCAACATGGCAAGTGAACCATTCCCAGATCTCCAGCGCGGCGGTCTTCTTGCCTTCGGCAGTAAAGGGGTTGTATCCGGTGTTGCGTCAATACCAGCCAAACTCTTGCGAGGCAAGGATAGTCAGATCGAAGGCGTCATCATATACCCCATCCACCAGAATCACTTGAGCGCCAAAGATAAGCAACTGGGCGATTTTAGCCGGCGGGGCAGCGCGCGGCGCAAAGATGACTGCCTTTTGTCCGACAGCCGCAGCCATACCTGCCAGGGCGGCGCCGGCGTTGCCGGTAGATGCCGTTACCACTACTTCTGCGCCAATCTGGCGCGCCCGCGCCACAACCACTGCGCTGGCGCGGTCTTTGAAGGAGGCGGTTGGGTTGCGGCTCTCGTCTTTGATCCACAAGTTGGGCAAGCCGAGTTCCTGCTTCAAACGCGGCGGGGAAAAGACCGGCGTCCAACCGGCGGCGCGCAGCGGAGTATCCAAACCGCCGGGGTCTTGCACCGGCAACAGCGGCAGATACCGCCATAGCGACGACTCGTCAACGATCGGCAGACCAGCCGGGCCCAAAGATTTGTGGATCGCCTCTATATCCAGAACGATATCCAGGTTGCCGCCGTCTTTGGGGCAGGTATATTGCACTTCGTTGGAGCCGTATTCTTGTGAACACAAAGAGCAACGATAACCAAGCATTTTATTCATGTCAGCAGAAATCTCCAGGTTGAAGGTGAAATAAATGACGACAGATTCAGATGGGCTGCTCTAGGGGAATTTCCAGACGGGCGAACAATCCGAAATGATCGGAAGGATAGAGGCGCGGGTCGTTCTTCGCTGGCTGATCGAGGACCACGCGGCATTCGATCACACGTAGTCGTGGATCTACGAAGATATAATCCAACACCCCCCGCCAATTCAGGCGCATCTGGCTTGGGCGCATCACAGTGATGTAATGGAACATTGTGCGCAGCAACGACCAGGTGGAGCGTTTGAGCGGAGTGGGGCAGGTATAGTCCGGTTCTACGCCATGCGCTTCAACATGGGCAGAACGAAAGCGCTGCCGCATTAATTGGATTGCCTGCGTGTGCGGCTCGCCGTTGAAGTCCCCGCATACTACAAGATAGGGTTTGCCGGGGATCGAATCGAGATGTTTCAACAAGCGTTCTACCTGTCGCAGACGCTCCGGCGATTCGCCAGGTTGCCAAAACAGATGACAGTTCGCCAGGACCAGCTTTTGATTTTCCCAGGAGAAGGCGGCGATTTGAGCCACGCGCTGCTGGCTTTGCAAGTCGAGACAAAAATTCTCCAGAATGGGCAACCGACTCAGCAGAGCTAAACCCTCGAAGGAGGCTGCGCGCCCAGTTTTCGGGCATAATGCAAGTTGCGTGTAGTTGAATTGCTCGGCCAGCCACTCAGCCGGGTTTGGCTGGATAAAACCTTCCGACAGATGCACCTCTTGCAAGGCAATCACATCTGGCGCGAGTTTTTCGATCCCCTCGACCAAAAGCTCTTTCCGTTGTTGCCAGCAGGATAAGTCCGCCAGGATGTTTAATGTCAGCAAAGAAAGGGTGACGGAATTCATTCTTGTTCGAACGGTGTGCCCAGGGCTGCCGGTGGCGAAGCGCGCAATGAGCGGATCAGGCGCGCGATTGCATGGCGTACCCCCTCCGGCAGGCTGGCCAGCACCCGCTCTACCCATTCGGTGTTCCCAATGTTGACCAGCAGCAAAGTCAAGATCATCAATGGAAAGGGCGCGACTTGCAATACTTGCGATGGGATGTCCGGCAGGCTGGGTTGCAGCACCAACCCCAGCCATTGCAGAAGAGCAAACAGATAAGCGCCAAACGCAGCCCGCAGCGGGTTCCAGCCGCCGAAGATGGTAATTGCCAGGGCGATCCAGCCAATGCCGTCTAAGCCGGAGATCGTCCCTTTCCAGCCGGCTTTAACGCTCAACGAATAAGTTGGACCGGCAAGTCCGATCAGCGCTCCGCCGACTAATGTGTAAATGTAGCGCATTCGGTTTACATTAGCGCCGCGCACAAACGCCGCTGCAGGTTTTTCGCCAACGCCCTGCAACATCAGACCGGGGCGAGTCTTAAATATCCAAACCCAGGCGGCAAAGATCAAGACATAACTCAAATAGGTCAAAATGTCCTGGCGGAAGAAGATCACACCGATCACGGGCAGGTCGCTGAGGACGGGGATGGGCAAAGAGGGGATGCGCGGCCCAGACAGCCCCATATAGGGATTTCCCAGGAAGTATGACAGATCTCGACACATCAGCGCCAGGACGAACCCGACCGCTACCTGCGATTGGCGTAGGGTGATGCTGCTGAAGGCCACCACCGCAGCCACCAGGCTGCCAATGAGCATCCCCGCCAGACAACCCAGCAGTAAGTTGTTGGTGGATACTGCTACTGCAAAGCCAGCCATTGCAGCCAGAAGGATCTTGCCGTTTGCAGACAAATTGATCACGCCTGAGCGTTCGGTCAATGTTTCGCCGATGGCAGCGAAGATGACCGGCGCTGCCGCCGCCAGCACGCCAGCCAGACCAGTGAGGATTGTTTCCAGGCTCATGAGCGTTCCCTCGCTGCCTTCAGAAAACGTTGCCTGACGCCTTCCATGATGATGACGGATAACACGAGTGCACCTTGCAAGACGCCGGAGAGAGAAGAGTCGAGTTTCAATACGATGGGCAATTGGATGCTGCCAATGTTCAATGCGGCGAAGAAAAGCGCCACGGGCAGCGTCCATAGGGCTTGATAGTTCACTAGCATCGCCACCAACAATCCCAGAAAGCCATAACCGCTGGAAATGGAAGGGATCAATCGGTGATACACTGCGGTCACCTGGATCGCACCTGCCAGGCCAGCCAGAGCGCCGCATAACAAGAAGGAAGCCATCATATATTGCCAGGTGGGGATGCCAAGAATGAAGGATGAGCGCATATTCCTCCCCACCGCTTTCAATCGTAAACCGAAATAAGTGCCTTTGAGCAGGATGTAGATGCAAATTAGCGCCGCTATGGTGATTACAACCGACCAAATGCTCAGGCGCAGGCCGGCGATTTGCGGCAACCATAACGCTTCAGGGAAGGGTTCGGTGCCGCTCATCGAGCCGATGCCCGGCCTCTTCCAGGGGCCAAAGATCAGCCAGAGGGTCAACGCCGTGGCGACGAAATTCATCCCCAGGCCACCGAAGATTTCGTTCACCCCTCCAAAGGTTTTCAGAGCGCCCACCAATGCTGCCCACAGCGCTCCGCCGATCATGCCGCTCAGAATTGCCAGGATCAAAATTAGAGTTGGCGCGGCGCTGGTGTCTTGCAAGGCGCGCAGCACACCGGTGGTGAAGATCGCCCCTAAGGTTATTTGTCCTTCGATGCCGATGTTCCATAAGCCAGCGGTGAAGGTTACCAGCAGCCCGGTGGTTGCTAGCATCAACGGTGCCCAAGCCACCAGCACATCTGAAAATTTCTTCGTGGAGCCAAATGAACCAATAATCAGGTTTTTATACGCTTCCAGCGGCGGCGCATCGGCGAGCAACAGCACCAGCGTGGTGAAACCCAAAGCCAACGCTACTGCGCCCAGTTGGAAAGCGATATTTGTCCATTGGATTTTATTTCTCTGCATCCTCGCTCCGTGTATAGCGTCGTTGTTACGGATTCTGATGCTGTTTTGAACAAGTGCATTGAGCGGTGGGCCTAACTTATCTTAAATTGATGCGAAGCGGCTAGAAAGCGTCCCAGCCTCGCCCGCCAATGAGTTGGCCCAATTGATCTACTGAGATTGAAGCGGCGTCCAATGCTGGGGACACCCGCCCGGCAAAAAAGACCAGAATCCGATCGCTGTATTGCAAGATCTCATCTAAATCGGATGAGATGAATAGAATGGCGCTGTCTTGATCGCTGCAACGCCCTTTGAGCAGGCTCCAGATATACAGGGTGGACTCAATATCCAGTCCGCGAGTAGGATGTTCCATGAGGATCAGCGAGGCTGGCGTGCGCATTAGAGCCAGAAGCGCCCGCTGCTGGTTTCCGCCAGACAGTGATTCAACCGTACTATCTGGCCGACCGTGGATGTTATAGGCAGCGATCTGATCCCGGGCCGTCTTCTTTGCCCCATCCCAATCTACAAAAAAGCCAGCTTGATCGCGCGCCAACACAAAATGTTCCATCAGTGAACAACCTGGCACCAGCCCCTCCTCCATGCGCGAAGCGGGCATATACACAACGCCGTTCTTCAAGAAGGCGTGATAGCTTTTACCGGTTAGATCCTTTCCGTTGACCACCATTCTGCCAGCAGTAGGGCGGATCAGACCTGCGCAGGCGCGCAAAAATAGCAATTGACCGCTGCCCTCCATACCTGCCAGCCCAATGACTTCTCGCTTGCGCGCCTGAAGATTCACCGGGCCAATGCGCATGCGATAATCCTCAATCGAGACGCCTTTCAATTCCAGGGCAATTTCGCCTGGTTTATAGCTCTCCCGACCTCCAAAGCTGACCACTTTGCCAAACATCATCTGCACCAGGTCATCCATCTGGTAGGGAGGCGTCGCCTCGCCCACCAATTGGCCGCGACGCAGCACCGCCACACGATGGCAGAGCTGCTCAACATCTTCTAATTTATGCGAGACAAAGATGATCGTTTTTCCCTGGGCAGCCAGCTTGCGCAACGTTTCGAACAGCTTTATCTTTTGCAGAGAGCTGATGCCAGTGGTGGGTTCATCCAGGATCAACACTTGGGCGCCCAGCCACAGCAGGCGCAGGATTTCGAGTTGCTGACGTTCGCCAACAGTAAGCCGGTCCACATGTGCCTGCGGGTCAAGGGCAAAATCGAACTGTTGCTGTAATTCATAAAATCGGGCGATTACTTCTTTTGAGTTGGGAACAATCTTGCCCGGACTGCCGGCGATAAAGTTTTCGATTACCTTCATGGGCGGAAAATCCAGCGGATCTTGATGCAGCATACCCACACCATAGTGGATCGCATCCGCTGGCGAGTGTATCCGTACTTCTTTGCCGTCCAGCAAGATAACGCCTTGATCGGCCTGAATAAAGCCGGAGAGCACCTTCATGAGCGTGCTCTTGCCGGCGCCATTTTCCCCTAAGATGCCCTGAATGGTTCCAGAGGGAATACGCAGGTGAATATTGTCATTGGCTTTTACAGGCCCAAAGGTCTTGCAAATGCCGATCAGTTCTACGTTCATCGTCTCCCAAGAGTCTGGCAACAGGGGGAAGGCAGACGACGCCTTCCCCCGTACGTGATTTAGAAAAGATTAGTTGCTGGGAACGCTCTGGCCTTCCATACCCTCCAGCAGTTGCGGCAGGTACCACACCTGCAGGTCGGTGGCGGTTTCGCCTTCAGCCAGATACACCGTGCCGTCCTGTAAATTGAGCGGACCTACCCACAGGTTCAGCCCGCCGGCCAGGGCAGCGATGAATTCATCCAGCTTCGCCGCGGCGTCGGCACTCAGCGCTGCGCCTTTGACAAAGCCAACGGCGCTTGTATCGGGATTATTAATGTCTGTCCAGTCGGGGCCATTCCACTCCCATACCGGCTGGTGCTTGCCCTCGGTGAAGAGCTGGATTTGCTTCAGGTAAGCCGGCCCCCAGTTGAAGTAGGGCACACCCAGGCACACATTTTCCGCTTCTTTGCAGGCGCCGATGTAATCATAGGGGATTGCCCAAACGGTTTTACCGGACTCGTTGAACTTCTTCGCCTCCTGCAACGCTTCGGTGGTGTCAATGCCGGAAATGACGACATCGTAACCGGAGTTATAAAAGTCATCTGCAACCTGCGTTGGGTCGGAAGTCACACCGGGGATGTTGAACCAGAAGCCAATCCAGGTGACTTTGAACGAAAGCTCGGCAGGATCTTTTTGCAGGTATTCACTCCAGCAGTAGCGGGCGCCCAAATAGGCAGAAGCTGCCAAGCGGCGAGTTTCATCGTTGATCAGCGGACCCAAATAACCGATCTTGCCGGTTTGGGTGGTCAGGGCTGCGGCGCAACCAGCCATCATCTTGCCATATTCCATGCGTCCCATGATGTTGGTAAGGTTCGGCAACCCTTTGTAATCTTTGCCATCCTTCCAGGCTGAATCGCCGGAGGCGTGGATGGTGTAGATATCCGGATTGGCAGCGGCGAATTCCAGCGCGCTATCCTTCATGTCGTCCGAGTTGAAGATCACCAGCTTTGCGCCTTTAGCGACCAGATCCTCCGCCAGTTGCGCGGGCGTGGTGCCAGGGCGATCGGCAGGGTTGACCTTATCCACATAAATCATTTCTGCGCCGGGGAATTTCTCCTGGACGTAAAGGCCAGCGTCGTAGTGCGCTTGGCTCCAGCCATGATCATTGTAAGGGCCAACCAACAACATACCGAAGATGAGTTTTTCGGCCGGCGCTTCGGTCTCCACTGGGGCTTCCGTAGCAGCCGGGGCTTCGGTCTCAGCCGGGGCTTCGGTCTCGGCTGGAGCTTCCGTAGCAACCGGCGCTTCGGTTTGCGCCTCAGTCTGAACCGGCGTCTGAGTGGCTGCGGGGGCGCATGCCGCCAGCACTAACGCCAGGATCGAAAGCAGCGCTAGAAAGCGCCAAAGGGTATGTAGTTTCATACTTGCTCCTCCTGAAATCGGTTTAAAACTTTTGATAAACGTTTCCGGCAAATATCGCGCCGCATTCTTGAATTGGTCCGTCTCTCAAGCCTCCTTTCTCAAAATCAATGCAGTAATTAAAGGCGATGAGGCCTTCTGCCACATCCCCTTAAGCATACAATGAGATTGAAAAGGAGTCCATAGTCATTTTATTCATATTTTTTGAATGACCAATGACAAGGCGGCGCATTGCGCCGCCTTGTCGGGTAGGTCTAATCAGGTACGATCCAGGTGCCGGTCTCACCGCGCAACGCGCGTCCGATATTTTCCGGGTTGGTGATCAGGGCTTGCTTGCCGCCCGCCTCCAGATACCAGATGATCGCCTGGACCTTGGGCGCCATTGAACCCTTTGCGAAGTGTACGCCTTCCGCCAGGTATTGCTTGGCTTCAGACAAGGTCATGCGGTCAATCCACTTCTGATTGGGTTTACCGAAGTTGAGCGCCACTTTTTCGACGGCGGTTGAGATCAGGAACAGGTCGGCCTGGATCTCGCGAGCGAGCAGGCTGCTGGCGTAATCTTTATCAATTACCGCTGCCACGCCTCGGTACTCGCCATCTCCTTCGTCAATCACCGGAATACCGCCGCCGCCTACGGTGATGACAATGACGCCGGCGTCAATCAAGGTCTTGACGGTTTCCAATTCCACCACTTCTTTGGGAATGGGTGAAGCCACCACGCGCCGCCAACCGCGCCCGGCGTCTTCTACCACGTTCCAACCCATTTCCCTTTCTCTGCGTTTCGCTTCCGCCTCATCCATAAAGCCGCCAATGGGCTTGGTGGGGTTCTTGAAAGCCGGGTCATTCTTGTCCACCAACACCTGTGTAATAACCGTGGCAACGTTCTTCTTGATTTTGCGCCGGTAGAGTTCATTCTGCAGGTTTTGCTGTAAGGCATAGCCAATAGCACCTTGCGAATCTGCGCCGCACACATCTAGGGGTACTTCGTGCATTCCCTCAACCTTGGCGGCGATTTCCGAACGGCGCAGGATAAAACCCACCTGCGGTCCGTTACCGTGCCCGATGGCTACATCCCAGCCGGCTTCGATCATGTCCGCTATATGATAGGTGGTTTCTTTTGCTGCCAGGTATTGATCCTCGACCGTTTGGTGTTGAGGGTCCTTAATCAGCGAGTTGCCGCCAATTGCTACTACTGCAACCTTACGAGTTGTAGTATTGCTCATTGAGTTTCTCCTTGAGTAATGGAATGACCTTCTTTAAACATCAACGCATGGTCAATGCCATAACGGCTTTTTGGACATGCATGCGGTTTTCAGCCTCGTCGTACACGACAGAGTTGGGGCCGTCCATTACGCCATCGGTGACCTCGATATTGCGATCGGCTGGCAGCGGGTGCATGTAAATTGCGTCCGGTTTGGCTAACGCCATCTTGCGCTCGTCGGTGATCCAATGAGCGTATTTCTTGATGATCCTTGCACCTTCTTCGGCGTCTGGGGTGTGTACCATGGCGCCCCACGATTTGGCGTAGATGATGTCCGCATCTTTGAAGGCGGCTTCCATGTCATCCATTACCTCAAAACCCACGCCGAATTTGCGCGCCTGTTCCTGCGCCTGTTCCATGATTTCGGGCATCAGGCGGAACTCCGGCGGATGCGCCAGCACGATATCCAGGCCAAAGCGCGGCATTTGCAACACCAACGATTGCGGCACCGACATGGGTTTCTGATAGGACGCGGCGTACGCCCAGGAGACGACCATCTTCTTACGGCGCAAATCGCGGCCCTTCTTCTCGATGATCGTCATCAGGTCAGCTAAACACTGGAAGGGGTGATAAATGTCGCATTGCATGTTCAGCACCGGCACGCGGGAAGCCTGGGCGACGGCGTTCAGGTAACCGTTACCTACTCCCCAATCCACATGACGAATGGCGATGCCGTCGAAATAGCGCCCGAAAATCTCGCCGATCTCTTTGGGCGTGTCGCCGTGGGCGATTTGAGTGGTTTTGCTTTCGATGAAGGCAGCGTGCCCGCCCAGTTGCGCCATGCCAGCTTCGAAGGAACCGCGGGTGCGCGTGCTGGAGAAGAAAAACAGCATCGCCAACACCTTGTCGCGCAGATATGCATGCGGCTCGCCCAGCGCGCGCTTACGTTTGAGGTCAAACGCCACATCCAGGACGGTTTCGACTTCCTCTTTCGAAAAATCCAGGTCGCCGATCAAATCTCGGCCGCGTAAATCGGTTTGCATGAGTTCATCTCCTCGTCTTTCTGTCATGAAGTCTTGTAGTCTGGTAGTCTTGTAGCTCGGTCATTGGAGATTTGCGCCTCAAGGCAGAGTTCTTTTATAAGGACGAATGGCTCTGGCGCAGATAGCCGATCACACTATTGATCAATCGCTTTGTTCCTATAGCCAGCGCGTATACGACCGCCAGTTGACCGGTTTTGTGCCAGTATTTTGGATACTCAGACCGTTCCACATTCGCCATACTTACGCCGCCGATTCTCTATCAAGGCTCCAAATGACTCGCTACATTATTTATGGTCCGACTACCAGACTAAACGACTGGCTATTCCATCGTACCTAAAACCAAGCCGAGCAAAGCCATGCGCATGACTACGCCAAAGAAGGCTTCCTGCCAGTAGCGCGACCAGTGGGTGATGTCCACATCGGTAGGAATTTCATCCATGCGCGGCAGCGAATGTAGCAAGATGGCGTCCGACTTGGCTTTGTTGAAGAGCAGCTCGCGGGTGATCTTGTAGTTGGCTGGCGTCAGACCGACATCGCCCGATCGTTCGTCGCGTGACTTGGTGTAATCTGGCTGAACCACCGGCTCTACCAGGATCACATCTGCGTCGGCGATGGCCTGCTCAACATGTTCAGCTTCTTTAAAGTTCAGGCTGTATTGCCGTAATTCAGCCTTGAATTCTTCGGTGAGCGACATTTCCGGCGGAGCGACGAAGGTGATTGGGCAGTCGAACTGGGTCAGGGCGTAACCTAGTGAATGCATGGTGCGCATCCGCATATCGCCTACCGCCAACCATTTCAGCCCATCAATGCGGCCTTTCTCGCGCAGCACGGTGTACAGGTCGGTCAGGATTTGGGTGGGGTGTTCGCCCCAGCCGTCGCCGCCATTAATGATCGGCACCGAAGCCCATTTGGCTGCCTCGTGGGGGGCGCCTTGCTGGAAGTGGCGCATCACGATCACATCGCCGTAGAACTCCAGCATCTTGACCGTGTCTTTGATCGACTCTTGATAGAAGTCGCCAGCGCGGGTCATCTTGGCATCGGCGAAGCCGGTCACATGACCGCCCAGACGATGCATGGCTGCCTCGTGAGCCAGTCGGGTGCGGGTGCTGGGCTGGTAGAAAGCTGTCACCAGGGTCTTTTCAGCCAGCATGTTGCTGTTGCGCCGCCCTCGGGCGATTGGCTCCATCTGTTTTGCGACCTCAAAGACGTGGAAAAATTCGTTCCTCTCAAAATCTTTCAGGGAGAGGATGTCTCGACCAGCAAAACTACGCATACGTGTAAATCTCCTTTTCTTCGATTATTGAATTTGCAATTGGATTCTGCGGCCAGCGAGTTCCGATTATTCTCCTAAACTTCGCTGGCAGCGCGTTCTTGTTTGCCAACCCGCCGCACCACATGGAAACGAAAGTGACCCGGCAGGAAATAGCTGTAGGAATGATCCACCACCCGTCCATCGGCACTGTACAGGTCGGCGGTGAAGCACAGCAGCACATCGCCGCGTTGGATGCCTAGGGCGCGGGCGACCTGCGACGAAGCCGTGACCGCGCTGATTTCAGTGCGCGAAGCCATGAGGGGTGGCTCTCCGCGTTGCAGCAACAAATCCAGCACCGAACCGTGGAAACCGGCGTTCAGCTCTTCTGGCGAGATGAGATGTTCAGGGACGATATCCACCAGGTAGGCTACACTGCGGTTTTCGGCGAAAATCACGCGGCTGATGCATAGCGCTTCTTCGCCGGGCGCTAATTTGAGCACCTGACAGTCCGCCGAATCGGCGTTGCGCCGTTCGATGGACAGCGCGCCAAAATCTACTGCGATGCCTTCGCGCTGCGCCAGCGTCTCGATGCTTTCCAGCACCTCCAACCCGGATTGGATCACCTGCGGCGGTCGGTTCACATACGTACCAGAGCCTTGCCGCCGGCGGATGTATCCCTGGGTTTCGAAGGCGCGCATCGCCTCACGCAGCGTGGCGCGCGAGACGCCCAGTTGCGCCGCCAACCGCGGTTCTGATGGCAAGCGTTTGCCGGGCTTGGTGGCAGTGATAATATTCCACAATTGTTCGTGCAGACGTTGTGCAACAGATTGATTCGACATGTTTGGCTCCGGCAGCGCGAACGGCGTGATAGCCTCGTTCGATACGCCGATCTACCCTTTCTCCAAAACTGGGATGAACTCGAAGCGGGTCACATCCACCAAACCAAGATCCGAGATGCGCAGTTCGGGAATGACCACCAACGCCAGTAGGCTAAGCTGCATGTTCGGATTGTTCAGGGTGCAGCCGCAAGCTCGGAAGCCTTCCAATACAGAGGCTGCCTGCTGCGCGACCACTTCGGCGCGCTGATTAGACATCAGCCCGGCGATGGGCAAAGCCACCTGGCCGATTACTTCGCCCTCTTTGACCACGATCTGTCCGCCGCCCAGCTCTGCTAATTTATTGGCAGCCAGCGCCATGTGGGCTTCGTCGGTGCCAACCACAACCATGTGATGGCTGTCGTGCGCGACGGTAGAGGCAATGGCGCAGGCCGTATTGAAACCAAAGCCGTGCACCAGTCCCACCTGAACGCCGCCGGTAGCCTTGTGCCGTTCCACCAGGGCGATCTTGGCCAGATCGCGCTGCAAATCCACGCGGATTTCGCCGTCCTGCGGCTCGACTTCCATTCGAAACCGCCGCGTCGGCGCCTGGTTCTCGATAACGCCGATGACGTTAGCGATCTGTCGTCCGCCAGGCAGCGCCGGCAAGCGGAAATCTTTCGCCGTAAGCTGCTGGCCCAGGTGCACTGAGTGGGTCGCCCAGTCAGGGTAGGGGAAAGCAGGCAGCTCAATGAGCAGCTTGCCGTTTTCTGCAACCACTTTGCCTCTGGCGATGACCAATTCAGGGTGAAATTCCGCCAAGTCGCTCACCAGCAGAATGTCCGCAAAGCGGCCGGGAGCGATCATGCCGATCTCGCGAGAGAGGCCGAAATGCTCCGCGGTGTTCAGCGTTGCCATTTGAATGGCAGTGATGGGCGGGATGCCGTGGGCGATAGCCTGCCGCACAGCGCGGTTGACATGCCCCTCATTGACCAGCGTCTCGGAGTGCGAATCGTCGGTGCATAAAATGAAGCGCCGCGGATCGAGTTTCATCTCAGTGATGGCGCGCACGCCCTCTGCCACATCATGCCAGGCGGAGCCAAAGCGCAGCATGGCTTTCATGCCCTGGCGCACGCGGGCGATTGCGTCTTCCATGCGCGTGCCTTCGTGATCATCCTCTGGACCGCCAGCGATGTAGCCATGGAAGGGCAGGCCAAGGTCTGGCGAAGCGTAATGCCCGCCGATTACCTTCCCTGCTGCCCGCGCTGCAGCCATCTCGGCGTGCATTTTTTCGTCTCCTAGAAAGACCCCTGGGAAGTTCATCACTTCGCCCAATCCGATGATACCCGGCCAGGTCATGGCTTCGGCGACTTCTTGGGGGCCAATGCTGGCACCGGGCGTCTCCAGCCCCGGCGCAGATGGGACGCAGGACGGCGCCTGCACCCACACATGGATCGGCTGTGCCGCTGCCTCGTCCACCATCAGCTTCACGCCCTGCAAGCCAAATACCTTGGCGATCTCATGCGGGTCAACGAACATAGCGGTGGTGCCATGCGGGATGACCGCGCGCGTAAATTCGGTGACGGTGAGCATGCCCGATTCGATGTGCATGTGCCCATCCAACAGACCTGGCGTCAGGTAACGTCCGGCGGCGTCAATCAGGCGCGTGCGTTCCCCCAGGGTGTGGGAAGCGTCTGGCCCAACGTAGGCAATACGTTCGCCGACGATCGCGACATCGGTGTTGGGGATGATTTCGCCGGACTGGACGCTGACCCAGCGTCCATTGCGAATAACTAGGTCGGCGGGCTTGCGTCCCATGGCAACATCTACCAGTAAGCGAGTGCGCTCCATTATCGAGTTGATCATATTTCCTCCAAAAAGCGCCATTGAATTGCAATCGTACGACTAATCGCCGCGTAACAACCGCCGCGCGGCGCGATTATGTGCCGCTACCAGCGCAGACGCGTCCAGGTTAACAAGTTGACCTTCCTTGACCACGAACTTTCCACCTACGATCGTGTAATCCGCCGAGACTGGGGCGCAGAAGACCAACGCTGCGACCGGATCGTGCAACGCGCCGGCGTATCCTAATCGGTCGAGGCGGACGGCAAAGAAATCAGCGCATTTCCCGGTTTCCAGCGCTCCCAGGTCATCGCGTCCCAGCACGGCTGCTCCGCCGCGTGTGGCCAGTTCGAGCGCCTGACGGGCGGTCATCAGCGCTGGAGCGCCTTGCCCGGAGAGCGAAGCGCCTAACAGACCGGCTCGCACGCGCGCGACTAACATCGCCTGGCGAACTTCCTCCAAGAGGTGCGAACCATCATTGCTGGCTGAGCCGTCCACGCCCAAACCGACTTTCACCTTGTAGCGCAGCATGTCCAGGATGGGGGCGATACCCGAAGCCAGGCGCATGTTCGAGGTGGGACAGTGCGCCACGCCGCAGCCTGCTTCGCCAAATCGCCGCATTTCATCCTCGGTGACGTATACGGAATGGGCGAACCACACATCTGC
>DYGV01000081.1:1193-17293 GCA_020724505.1 Anaerolinea thermophila | reverse complement strand
CCTCCGCCGGCCCACGGCGGGCGACGGCAATGACCTCATCCACCTTCAAATCGCGGATCGTCCAATGGGCAATGTCCATCATCACGTTGCCCACTCCCACTAGGGCCACCCGACCGCGCACGCGGAATTCCTGCGTGCTGTAGGGCGGCAGCTTGTTGTAGTGATAGACCAAGTCCTTGGCGTGATAAACGCCGCGCAATTGCTCCCCCGGCAACCCCAGCCACTTGGTGCCTTGAGCGCCCACCGCCACCATAATGGCTTGAAACCCCATGCTCCGCAGTTCGTCCAGGGCAACATCGCCGTTTTTCCCAACTGTCACATTGCCGTAATAGTCAATGTTGGGCATTTCAAGGATCTGGCGAAATTGTTTTCGCAGACCTTCTTTCATTTTGTACTTATCGTAATAGATGCCATACTCTGCTAACCCGCCTGGCTTAATATCGCGATTGATCAACACAACATGCACGCCTTCCATAGCAAGCTGACGTGCGGCGAACATGCCCGCCGGCCCCGCCCCAATTACAGCCACAACATGACGGTTTCCAGTGCTCGACATTGGTTCCTCCATATGAGATGATGCAGGCTTAATGCTGCGTTTCCCGAACGTTTCTGGCGTTTTTGCCATTATAGCCGCTTGAGATTATTTGCACAAGTAGTCCAAACAACTCTGAGGGTATTCAGATGTTGGCATACGGTCAATTTCATGCCAAAATAGCTTGCGGAGGGTGAGCAGTTATTTTTATTAACGTTCCGTAGCAATATTCTTCAAAATATGCTATAGTCGGAGGCGAACAATCGTCATTCGAGCCAAAGCTGAGGAGGCCGCTTATGACCACCCCCGCACCGCCTTTTCATGAACCCGCACCTCCGCCAAACGAAGCGCCGCTGCAACCCGAAGGAACAGTGTCAAATCAGAAGCAACCAATCCTGAGGACAGGCGAGCTTAAACCGGCGTTTTGGACGATCGCCGGGGCTCTTTCATTGGCGGTAAATGTCATCTTGATCGCAGTTGTGTTGATCCTGGGCAGCCAGATCTTCAAGATTAAAGCCATGCTCGGCGATCAATTAATAAACGGTTTGTACGATAACTTTGTCAAAATGGATCAGGCGCACATCATCTCAACCATCAAAGTGAATGACACGATATGGGTCAAAGATTCGATCCCCGTAGTCTTCCCGCTGCATCTCAAACAAGAAACGACTGTGGTGCTCACCCGCGATACACCCATTCGAAGAGCCACCGTCTTTCTCAACGGCGCGGCGGTGCCCACCGATTTGGTATTGCGCCAGGGGACAAAACTGGACATTTACCTGGATTTGACCGTACCGGTCAGCCAGACCATTCCGGTTGAATTGAAGGTGCCGGTGAGCCTGAACGTACCGGTGGATATTGCATTGGCAGAAACCGAACTACATACTCCATTTGTCGGTTTACAACAGGTCGTCGAGCCCTATAAAAATCTTTTTGATCAACTTCCCGACTCCTGGGGGGAAATGTTTTGCGAAGCGCTGCCGGATGCCCTATGTAAATAACCCAATCCGTTATATACTCACCCAATGCAACCCATCACGCGAATCACACTATCGAACGGCCTGTTAGTCCTATTGAAAGAAATCCACACTGCACCGCTGATCAGCCATTGGATCTGGTACCGCGTTGGATCGCGCGATGAAAAGCCTGGCTATACCGGCGCATCGCACTGGGTGGAGCATATGCAATTCAAGGGTACGCCTCAATTTCCAGCCGGCGTATTAGATCGAGCAATCTCGCGCGACGGCGGCTATTGGAACGCGCTCACCTATCTAGACTGGACGACTTACTTCGAAACGCTGCCCGCCGATAAGATTGAGCTGGCGCTGCGCCTGGAAGCCGATCGAATGACGAACAGCACATTCGATCCGGCTGAAGTAGCTGCAGAACGCACCGTCATCATCTCCGAGCGCCAGGGCAATGAGAATGAACCCATGTTCCGCTTGAGCGAGGAAGTGCAGGCTGCGGCTTTTCGCGTCCATAGTTACCACCACGAAGTCATCGGCGACCTGGCGGACCTGGAGACCATGCAGCGCGATGACTTATATCAACATTATCGCACGTATTACACACCTAATAACGCTGTGCTGGCAATGGCGGGCGATTTCGACGCCGTTCAGATGCTGGAGCGCATTCGGCAATATTACGAAAGCATCCCTGCCGGGCAACCCGCGCCTCACCCGACACGTCCAGAACCGCCCCAAAGTGGCGAACGCCGCGTAACTGTAGAAGGGCCTGGCGATACCACTTATCTACTGCTGGCTTACCATGCACCGGCAGCCGCCGAAGCGGACTTTTTACCGCTGCTGGCAATGGATAGCTTGCTCAGCGGGCCGGGAAACCTGAATCTGTTTGGCGAGGGCATCTCTAACAAAACCTCGCGTCTCTATCGCGCCTTGGTGGAAGGTGAGTTGGCAGTGAGCGTTTACGGCGGAGCGCAGGCGACAATTGATCCATATCTCTACCAGCTAACTGCCATCGTTCACCCAGAGAAAGAAGCCTCGCAAGTGATCGAAGCCATAGATCGGGAAATCGAAAACTTACAGGAGAATCCGCCCAGCGAAAGTGAGCTTGCTCGCGCCGTAAAACAAGCGCGCGCCCTTTTTGCTTACGGCAGCGAACGCATCACCAATCAGGCGTTCTGGCTGGGTTTTGCTGAAATGTTTGCCACCTATGATTGGTACACCAGCTTTTTGGAGCGTTTATCTACCGTGACCCCATCAGATGTACAGCGAGTTGCTCAAACCTACCTGCGGCCGCAAAATCGTGTCATCGGCGTCTATCTGCCAAAGAATGCCTCGCTGGCAACAGCTCGTGGAGCGTGAGCTCATGGCTACCGACTCGATGCTCACGAATCCTGTCCAGGCGTTGCCAGGCCCCCATGACATTCTGCGCCGCGAGTTGACCAATGGCATCGTGGTGCTCAGCCGAGCCAATCCCAGCAGCCCCTCGGTTTCGATCAGCGGTTTTGTGCAAGCCGGGGCGCTGTATGATCCAGATGACAAGCTGGGGCTGGCGGATTTCACCGCCTCGGCTTTAATGCGTGGGACGCAACGACGCAGTTTTCAGGAAATTTACGACCTGCTGGAATCTAGCGGCGCCAGCCTGGGTTTCTCCAGCGGCTCCCATACCGTGTCTTTCAGCGGTAAGGCCCTGGCGGAGGATCTCGAACTGCTACTGTCCTTGCTCAACGAAGCGCTGCGCCAGCCAACCTTTCCGAGCGAGCATGTCGAACGATTGCGCGCCCAATTGTTGACCCATCTGGCAATCCGTGCCCAGGATACCGCCGAAATGGCCAGTTTGCTCTTCGATAAGCTTGTTTACGATCAGCATCCCTACAGCCGCCCCGAGGATGGCTACCCCGAAACCATCCAGGCTATCCGCCGCGAGCATCTGGTCGCTTTTCATCAACGGCATTATGGGCCACGCGGCATGGTGATCGCCATCACAGGCGGGATCGAGCCTCAAGCAGCGATTGAGATGACGCAACGCATCTTCGAAAACTGGCAAAACCCCGATCAACCTGAACCATATCAACTGCCGCCTCTTCAGCCGCTCGACTCGATCAAACGCGAGAAAGCAACTCTGCCAGAGAAGTCGCAGGCAGATCTCCTGATCGGCGCAGCCGGGCCGGGACGCGCCTCGCCAGACTTTCTGGCTGCGTCTATTGGCAACAACATCCTGGGGCAATTTGGCATGATGGGACGCATTGGAAAAAGCGTGCGGGAGAAAGCCGGCCTGGCGTATTACGCGGCCAGCGGACTTTCCGGCGGTCCAGGACCTGGGCCGTGGAGCATCTCCGCTGGAGTAGATCCAGAAAACGTAGAAAAGGCAATTGAATTGATTTTGCAAGAGGTCGCCCGTTTTACCACCGAACCCGTCAGCGATGAAGAACTTTCGGATGTTCAGGCGAATTTCATCGGCCGACTGCCGCTCTCCCTGGAATCCAATTCCGGCGTCGCGGCTGCGTTGATCCGCCTGGAACGCTATCAGCTTGGTCTGGATTATTATCAACGCTATCCTGACCTCGTCCGCGCGGTCAACGCCGAACAGATCTTAGAGGTCGCTCAAAAATATCTGAATGTCAATCATCTGGCTATCGCCGTCGCCGGGCCTTGATGGATGCAGAATCTTCATGGAGTTGAGGCGTGAAAATCGCGTCTGGGATTGATCTGGTAGAAATCGAACGCTTTCAACAAGCCGTTAACCGTCATGGTCACCGGCTGCTGGAGAAAATATTCACCGAAGCTGAACTGGCGGAAGCGGGAGCAAACATTGCTTCTTTGGCAGCGCGTTTTGCTGCCAAAGAAGCCGTGGCCAAAGCATTAGGAACCGGCATCGGAGCAGTTAGCTGGCGCGAGATCGAAGTGCAGCGCGGCGAAGCACGTCAGCCCATCCTGCGCTTGTGCGGCTGCGCGGCGCAGATTGCCGCACAGCAAGGGTTGCAGTTCTGGTCAATTAGTCTCAGCCACACCCAAAAGACCGCCGCCGCAGTGGCTTTGGCTGTGGGGAGTTAATGAACGCGCCGTTTCTTTCGTCGGCGACTCGATCAAGCTTCTGCTTTGCGCGCCGGCTGAAATCTCTCTTTCACCACTTCATACACCGCCGGCAACACCGAAATCAAGATAATCGCCAACACCACAAAAGAGAAGTTTTCTTGCACAAAAGGCAGGTTGCCGAAGAAATACCCGCCCCAGGTAAAGATCGTCACCCACAGGACGCCACCAATTACATTGTACGAAAGGAAGCGACCATAATTCATAACACCCACGCCGGCAACAAAGGGGGCAAAGGTGCGAATGATAGGGATGAAACGCGCCAGGACGATCGTCTTCCCGCCGTGTTTTTCATAAAACTCGTGTGTACGGTCGAGATACTCCTTCTTTAAAAAGCGTACTTCACCGCTAAAAGCGCGCGGGCCAATATAATGACCTATCCAGTAATTCGCTGTATCGCCCAGCACCGCCGCCCCCATAAGTAAAAACCACAACAGCCAGACGTTCATCGGCGGCGCCTGGCCGGGTTGCGCCAGGGCTGGAGAGGCGAATGTACCGGCGGCAAATAACAGCGAATCGCCCGGCAGGAAGGGCGTCACCACCAAACCGGTTTCCATGAAAATCACCAAAAACAAAAGGGCGTACGTCCAAACCCCATAGGTTTGGATAATGACGCTCAAGTGTTCATCCAGGTGCAGAAATAGATCAATCAGATACTGAATCAATTCAATCATTCGGCGATGGTCTCCACATTTCTTGAAATACTCAATCCGTCAACCCGTTTTTCGACAAAACATGCCCGATTATAGCATCTTTTCCCCCGAATTCACCTCTGAATCGGCGGTCGTCGCCTCGGTCGTCAAGGAGCTGTCTGACGCTCCAACCGCCCGGCGAGACGCCGATAAGCGATGGTTGAAGAGTACCAACAACACCAAAGCACCTACGGCAAGCAAAAAGAGCGCCAACGGCGACATCAACGTTGCCCCGTTGAGGGGCGATGGCTCAACACCCTGATTTTGCATTCGGGAAAGCTGATCAAAGACAGTCAAGATCGTCAGACCGTTCCACAAACCGTGGATGACCACCGCGCAAATATACGCCGCCCCCAAACGAAAATATTGCCCGCGCTTCCAGGCGACCGCCAACGCCCAGCCCATCAGCGCCGTGGTAAAAACATGAATGGCGCCTGTTCCCAAACGCACAACCACCAATGAAGCCCAATCTGCGCCATTGCTGGTCAGAAGCAGGCTTTCACTAAAAGCGAATCCCGCGCCGCTCAACGCGCCGGCGGCAAAACCCGCCCGCCCCGATAAGGGGCGACCAACCAGTAGCCAGACGCCAATTGGTTTCACTGCTTCCTCGATTAAAGGCACGATCACAGCTCCAAGCGCTAATGCCGCCAGGATGAACTCCGCTTTCAAAAGATAGGGGCCAAAGATCTGTATGATCTCCTCCGGCGCCGGCGGCGCATATTGGGCAGTCTCGACCAGGTTCATCAGTTTGGTCATCAAAACCGGTTGCGTGGAGATGTAGATCGCGCCCAGCGCCAACCAAATCACCACTGCTATTCCTTCTAAAATTGAAATGAGCAGCGGGGCAAGCGCCAATCCACTGCCCAACACCCCCCACATGCGCTGCGGCGAACCTAATGGCAGATTCCTGGTCGCCAGATAAACCACCCAACCGATTGGCAGACCCACTCCAAACAAATGGAATATAGGCAGGATTAAAATCGAGGTGATCGCGCTTTTTGAAGCAAGAAAACCGATTAAGATCACCCAGGGAAAGGCCCACATCCACAACACCGGACGAGAACGACGTAGGAAAGCGCCCATATTCGGGGCGGGTTTATTCAGCAAGCGCAAAAGCGCATAATACGCCGAAGGAACTAACAACAGGGCAATGCCAAAGAAAGAAACCGCCATGAGCAACGGTGAAAGCGGTTCCAGCGACGCCCAATTCGAAGCAAACACCGCGGAAAAACCGATGATCCACAACAACCAGGCGCCGCTCGCCAGAAAAGCCAAAGCCACGACACTGCAACCGAACTGAAACGCCGACGGCCAGTGAATCGGCCTATCAGGCTTTGCGGATGGATTCATTAGTTCACTCACAATCTCTATTTCTCCTGAATTTCGACACTCAAGATGCGATCGCCGGTCGGCCAATCCCCTGGTTTTGAAGGGTCGCGCGGGGTGAGCTGCGCCAGGACATCCATCCCAGAAATCACCTGCCCAAAGATCGTATAACCGCCGTTCAAATGAGGCGCGGCGGTAAATGTAATGAAAAACTGGCTTCCGTTCGAACCCGGACCGGCGTTCGCCATCCCCACCACCCCAGGTCGGTCGAACTTCAAATCCGAAATCTCGTTATCGAACGCGTACCCCGGACCGCCCAACCCTGTCCCGCTTGGATCGCCAGCCTGGGCGATATACCCAGGAATCACGCGGTGAAATGTAACCCCGTCATACCACCCCTGGCGCGCCAGGAAGACGAAATTATTCACCGCCAGCGGCGCCAGATCAGCGAACAATTCCAGCACGATATCGCCTTTTTCGGTGTGCAGAATTGCCAGATACTGCCGAGACGGGTCAATGGTCATCGGCGGACAGTCGGTGAACTGCCGCTTCTCTAACAAGGTCAATGTGACAACCGCTTCCAGGTCGCCATAGCCTAAAGGCCCCTCATACGGCTCGCCGTTGATAAACAGATAGGGGGTGCCTGGCATCTGAATTGCAAGATTTTGATAGTAAGCAGCCTGAATTGCGTCCACCAACTCCTTGCTGGTCAAATCCCGAGAAAACCGTTCGACATCCAGGCGCAGATCCGCAGCGCGCAGCATCAACCATTCTTGAAACTGGTCAACCGACATCGGCGCCCATTCTTCGCGCCGTGTAAAAAGCAAATCGTGCATTTGCCAAAATTGCCCCTGCGCGCCAGCCGCCTCCGCCGCCTGCGCCGCCAGCGCCGACTTATCATAGACGCTAATCAGCGGATAATGACGGTAGATCACGCGCACGTCAGCGGGGTAATTCTTCACCAGCCGCGCCAGCACCGACCCTACATAGGCGCAGCCGAGGCATTGGAAATCGCTGTAATCAATGATTGTCACCGCCGCGTCCGTAGCGCCCCGCGACCAATCCTTAGCGCTTGGCGCGGGCGCTTGCGCAGTTCGGGTGGGATCCGGCGTCGGCCTGCGGGTGACGACGGTACAGCCCGGCTCGCGAGTTGGCGCGGGGCGCGTATTGGTTGCCAGCCGAATAGTGGGAGTAACCGGTTGAGAAGTGGACACAGCGCCAGCGCACGCACTAAGCAAGAGTACAAGGAAAAACGCAAGGATCCAGCTATGGTGTTTCAACATACCTTCAGACTCACCCCAGTGAAATACATCAGACCGAAGAGGGGATTCGATTATCCCCAATGCTCAATTTATCTCTCCAACAGCTCGAAGAAGATCTTCAAAAGTAGTCATCCAGGCGATTCTTTTTAAAAATGACGCCAGCGATGGACTTTGAGCGCGCAGTTTGCGCACCGCGGCACCGACCGGATCCTCTCCCGCCGGGCCAAGCGGTTCGTCGGCGTAAGCGCCGTAGAACGCGAAATATGCCTGATTCAGCTTGCGCAAGTCGCGATACCCATGCTCCCAAAATACTCTCCGCCTGGCCTCCATGTAAGCTTCCGCCTGTTCCACCTTTCCCTCGGAGAGCATTTGATCTACAGTGACCCGCGTGAGATGCATTTCCTGACGAAAATCAAAAGCCGGCGGTTTTTCGGAAGGAGGTTCTTTCTGGAGCGTTTTCTCTTGCGGCAGTGGCGGTAAAAGCTCCGGATAGTATCGCTCAATCACTGCCCGTCCTATCTCTTTCCCGGCAATAGAGGCGGCAGTTTCGTTCATGATGCGCAGTTCTGGTGACTTCAGATAATTCATCCCCAGCGGGCGCAATGTCAGATAATTATGCACCCACTCATGGGCGACCACCTCGCTCAACCAGTTCAAATCGCTGGTCTGCATGACCATGGTGGGATACACCCCAACTCCGCCAATCGCCACTACCAACGATGAAACGTCAAGGGCACGGTCCACGCGCTCCTCCAGCGCGATTTGTTGCTCAATCGGCAGATCCGGAATGAGCGAAATATCTGCATCTTGCCGAATGACCTGGCGTGGACTGATGATTAACGCCATAGGCAGCGGCGTGCTATGGTACAACACAGGCGGGAAAGCCTGACCGCCAATATCCAGCCCTAACTCGCTGACGACTGCGTTGATTTGATCTTGCAAGATCGCCTCAGCCAACGGAGCAGTTTGCGCATATTGGGCATGTAATTCTTGCAGCGCGCGTCGCGCCGGCTGAGAAACCGTCCGAGGATCGGCGATGCCCGGGTCGGCGTAGATCATGCGTATCTGCCGCTCTGTGCGCTGAATCTGCGTCACCAATACCAGATACTCGAATACCAGATGGCGGCGTTCATCGTCCGAAAGAAAGTTACTCGCGCCTAATGAAAATTCCAAAAACTTGACGCGCAGCGCATCGAAAGTCCAACCCACATAATCGAACTCAATATGCCGCGTAAAAGCACGCGCTTTTTGGCGTGTATCCAGGGGTGGTGCAGAGCTGCTGCTGCCCAATCCAGTTACTACTAGAACAAAAAGCGCCAGAAAAACGGCGCCGCGACGCAGAACCGGCGCAATTCGACGCAGAACCCTTTGCACAGAAGAGGATTGTACCATAACCCGATTTTTACGCTCGCGCCGCCAGGATTATAAAACCTGTACGGAGCAGACCAGAGTCGCCGCCGCCGATTTTTTTGCACCTCAGCACGGCGAATAACAACCTTTGAATGAGCCCAGGAAAAGGCTCCTTGGGGTCATCACAGCGTCCCCCACAAGTGGGGGTAGAGTAATGCACAATCGCCACCTTATGCAGGGGGATGGATCAACCACCGCATGGATTTGGTATAATCAAACTTTGTTGCCATTTCCCTAATGCAAAGGTCGCCCGATGAGCACCATAGCCGAAACAGAACCAATACGTTATAAGAATCTGATTCTATTATTTCTCAGCCAGGTGCTTGGCGGCAGCGGCGCCTCAATTATGGTGCTGGTAGGCGGATTGGTTGGGACAGACTTAGCACCCTCCCCATCTTTAGCGACGCTGCCTATCTCGCTCATGGTGGTGGGTGTGGCTGTCTCCACGCTTCCGGTCGCCTGGTTGCTGCGCCGGGTTGGCAGGCGGCGCGGCTATATGATCGGCAGTGGCTTGGGGCTGATGGCAGCGTTACTGGCAGCCTTTGCCATCGGGCAGCAGAATTTTGTCTTATTCTGCCTGGCTGCTTTGTTGATCGGGTCGAATGGCGCATTCATCCAGCAATACCGTTTCGCCGCCATCGAGAGCGTCCCTGCGGCGCGCTCTGGCCAGGCTGTATCGTTTGTGCTGCTTGGCGGAATGGTCGCTGGCTATCTTGGCCCGGAAATTGCCCGTCGCTCTCAAGATTGGCTGAGCGGAGGAGCCTTTCGCAGCGGTTTTATCATTCTAGCTGGTTTGTTCATCTGCGTGATTGTGCTGCTCAACTTCCTGCAAGACACCTATCGAGTGGATCAAGTCGAAGACAATACCGAACGCCCGATGCTCGAAATCCTGAGCCAACCAACGCTGATGATCGCCATTTTTGCCGGGGCAATCGCCTATGGCGTGATGAGCCTGATCATGACCGCCACGCCGGTCGAAATGCACACCATGCATGGTTTTTCTCTGGCAGATACCGCCTGGGTGATTCAAAGCCATATTATTGCCATGTATCTGCCGTCATTTTTCACCGGGCTGTTGTTCGCCCGCTTCGGGGAACGCCAGGTGATGTTGATCGGGGTGTTATGTTTGCTGGCGTGCGTCATTCTTGGATTGACGAGCGACGCTTTATTTGAATTTTGGGGTGCGCTGGTGCTGCTGGGCGTGGGATGGAATTTTCTCTTTGTCGGTGGAACGGTACTGCTCACCCGCTGCTATCGTCCGGCAGAGCGCTTTAAAGTTCAAGCCGTCAACGACTTCACGGTGTTTGGCATTCAGGCGATCACCTCGCTCTCCGCCGGCGTGCTTCTGTTCCAGGCCAGTTGGGATGCGCTGTTGCTTGCCAACTTACCCGTGCTTTTGTTGATGTTGATCTTGCTAGCGATTATGATCAGACGCGCCCCACAAACCATTGCAGTGTAAGTTCTTTACCCAATACTGAGGGGTTATATACAGGTATAATTTTGTTTGCAAGAAAGCATTCCGAAGATTCCTCCACCTCTGAAGGGCGGGGAGAAAAGGAAATTGGCGATTATGGGCAGCGGGCAGCTCAAATACCATCAAAACTCCGCGTCCTTTAACTACAGGGATGGGCAAGAAGGATGATTTCCGAACATTCTCTGTAAAAATTCATTAGAAACATTTATCTAAAAATAGTAAAAGGAGGAGTATCTATGCGTTATCGTCGTTTTGGTCGAACGGGATGGATGGTTAGTGAAATCGGTTATGGCATGTGGGGAATGGGGGGCTGGAGCGGTTCTGATGACTCCGAATCTCTTCGTTCCCTGCAACTTGCCGTGGATTTAGGTTGCAACTTCTTCGACACCGCCTGGGCGTATGGCAATGGGCATAGCGAGCGCTTGCTGGGGCAGCTTGTGAAAGCCAACCCAAACCGGAGGCTGTACACTGCCACCAAGATCCCGCCCAAGAACCGCATCTGGCCCAGCCGACGAGGTTTCACACTGGATGAAGTCTTCCCACCCGAATATATCGAAGAGTATGTACATAAAAGCCTGGAAAACCTTGGGGTGGAGACGATTGACCTGATCCAGTTTCATGTCTGGGAGGATGATTGGGTGCAGGATGAGCGTTGGGCGTTAAAGCTCGATGAACTGCGCGGCCAGGGGCTGATCCGCGCCGCAGGCATCAGCATCAATCGTTGGGAACCCTGGAACGGCGTGAAAACAGTGCGCAGCGGCCTGATTGACGCCGTACAGGTGATTTATAACATCTTCGATCAAAACCCGGAAGACGAGTTGTTCCCGGCTTGCCGCGAAATGGATGTAGCCGTGATTGCGCGCGTGCCCTTCGATGAAGGCACGCTCACTGGGACATTAACCCTGGACAGCAAATGGCCGGAGGGCGACTGGCGCAATACCTATTTCGTGCCGGAGAACCTCAAAGCCAGCGTAGAGCGCGCCGAACGTCTGAGGCCGCTTATTCCAGCCGGAATGACCATGCCGGAAATGGCATTGCGTTTCATCTTGAATGAGCCGACTGTCAGCACCATCATCCCGGGGATGCGTAAGGAGCGCCATGTACGCGCCAACATTGCATGCAGCGATGATGGACCTTTGCCCGCCGAGCTGCACCAGGCTCTGCGCGCTCACCGCTGGGAACGCACGCCCACAGAATGGTCGCAGTGAGCGAATGAATTTGTAACGCGGATTTTATAGGAAAGTGCTTATTCGAATATCCACAGAATCCGCGCGCGCCTCTGTTGTCGACTATTCAGCAAATTGGATCACACCCCATTGCCCGTTGGAAAGCCAGCCTGGGTGGGTGGCGTCCATCTCTTCTTGTTTGCCGGGCGGTAAACCGACGATCAATTCGGCTTTGTTGACGCGCAGCGCCAACAGCGGCGCGGGGCGGTATGCCAGAATTGCAGAAAACGGAGTGGTGAACGGCCAGTGACGGTCGCCCAACCAGCGACGATAATTGGCGTCACCTTTGCTGATAATCAGATCTGCCTGCGCCAGCTCGTGACGCAGATCCAGCGGAGCCTCCCACCCGGCCAGAGGTGAGGTCCAAAAGTATTCGCTTTGCACGCGCAGGCGGCCTTCTTTCATCCGCCGCTCCAGGCGGCGCGCCAGGCTGCATAAACCCGCGTCACCATCCTGCAGAAGGAAGCTGATCATCTCTTCCACTTCAGGCACACTGACATCCGAAACATAGGTGGGAAACGGCTTGGCGTGATACACCACCGTCTGCGCCAACTCATGCTCTAACAGGAAATCCGTCAACAGCAGATCGTAACCCAATTCCAGGCCGGTATTATCCAGGATGAAATCCACGCGCGCCAGGCGGTGGTTGCGCTGCAACACAAACCGGCTGACCGCCGGCGAATCGTCCACCAGCAGATGAGCAGTGAGCAGATCCGTCTCAAGATGAGCTGGCCGATCACCCGCCGGCCACAGACTCAGATCAGCTTGATTGCCCCACACCACGGTGCGTAACAGGCGCGTCAGGGCGGCTTCCAGGGCGCTCATGGAGGTAGATGGTTCTTCAGCGATCAACGCGGCGTAGGCTGCCGCCAACGGTTTCAACGCCGCCTCCAGACCGGCGCGCTTCTGTGCCTGGTACGGATCCACACCGCGCCCTGGGCAATTCTGGAAATAACCCGTCGCTTCTAAGATGCGACGAAAGAAATAAACCTCTGCAGCGAACCAGGGCGCATCCAGCCAGGTCTGCCCCAGGTAAGGCGCCAGCCACTCTGCCCACAAAGCCTCATCCGGCGCGCCGGGGTCTTGAAGTGGGCGCAGCCGTCCATGTGGCATATCTTGCGCCAGATCATCCAACCGAAGGCGCGCATCTACATGCCAGTTCCCTTCCTGCAAAACCCGCCGGGCGATGCCCGGCAGGCGACGGGAGAGGGCATCCTCTGCAAAGGTCCCTGGCTCATTGCCGCGCAAAGGCTCAGGGATTGTCGCTGGACGCAAGGTTTCTATCTCTATCTCACTTTTCTGTTCTTATTGGCTCCGGCTGGCAGCGCAGATTGTTCGCACCAGCCGGAGAGTATGACAATCAGAATATTTTTACACCTATGAGGTATTGGCAACAGATAATTTTACAAACAACAAAGAGGGCGCGGGGTTATCCTCCGATGTTTCCATCCAACCCAACCCGCCCCGGTTTTTCGTTTTGATAGGCAACTGCCACCAGGTCGGTTTCAATAACCTCAGCGGGCTTTAAGAAAAGGGCGCTGCCGTTCTTAATTGCGTTCTGGATGCCGGCCGGCGGATAGCTGGTGAAAGGCTCTAAGGCGCAGTTATAAGTCCGACCGTACCAGGGATAATCGTTGTGCCCTCCATAGACTTGCCACATCCAGAGGTATTTGAACAAGCTCACATCCCACGCCATACCGAAGCCGAGGCCGGTTTTTTGGTTGGTGATGTTGTACCAACCTTCGCTTAGCTCTTTGAAGAACACCACATCCACCGAGCGGGTATCTCGAGACAGCACGCGACGAATATCCTGCTTCTCTCCGCTGCGTTGATTAGGCACCATCGGGAAATCATAATCGCCGCCGGGTTTCCATAAACCGTTCGGGTGAAAAGCCAAAACTTCCACTTTCTTTGCCGGCGTCGAAACCACACAGTTCTCATCCAGGAAAGGTGCCCCCAACGCGGGGTGATGCCCCCACATCACCGCGAATTCACCCTCCGATTCATTCACCAGCCGCTCGTGAATAAAAAGCGCGGCAGTGTCCTTCTTAACCGTCATCGTCCTCTCTAGCGTGAGCGGAGAGCGATAAGTGCGGACTCTGGTCTTTAAAGAAACTAAATCCGGCCGATCCTCCTGGATAAACGCCTCGAACGGCAACAAGGACACCTCGCCGTGCAACCCTTGAAAAGTTCCCAGATATGGTTCAGATGCCCAGCCGGCCGATGGTAACACTTCCTGCCAGCCGCCGTAGAAATAATCGTGGAAGGCGCCTTCTGGCAGCGCGCTGGTGGCGACAAATGGTTTGCGCATCTCGATGGGCGATTGCCACATAAAGTCCAGGTCTGCAGGTTTGTAAGTGAACTCGAAAATGTCTGCGCCTTTATCCAGCAACACCCCCACCCGGATGACCTCATTTTCCAGGAACGCCACGCGCATACCACGATAGGTATAATCCAGGCTCATCCGGCAGCCCGTCTTTCTTCCGTATGTGTACATAGTGCCTCCTTGCTTTACTCTTTTCGATTAGGCTAACCTTTACAATCTAGAGGTCATGTTTGCCGAAACAACTTTGAAAACGCTCGCCCGATGGAAGATTTCCACATGTCCAGGCCAACCGCAGCCACGATCACAATGCCAAGTGTGATCTCCTGCCAGGAGGCGGGCACCGCCAGAAGGTTCAATCCATTCTGAACAACCGCCACGGTCAGTGCGCCTACCAGGGTGGCAATCATGCTGCCATAGCCGCCCACCAGGCTGGCGCCGCCGATCACCGCCGCGGCAATGGACTGTAAGCCCAATTCCGCGCCATAGTTGGGCGAGCCAGAGTTCAGCCAGGCAGTAAGCAAGACGCCGCCAATCGCCGCAGTCAGCCCGGCAACCACAAATGCAAGCAGCTTACTGCGATTGACCGCAATGCCCGTCAACCGGGCAGCCGATTCATTGCCTCCCACGGCATAGATGGCCCTACCCTGAACCGTGTTACGCAAAAAGAGCGACCCCAGTGCGTACAGAATAACCACGTAGTAGAAAGGCAGCGGAATGCCAAGCAGCTTACCATAGAAGAGCGGCTCAAGCGCCGGCGAAACCGAGAAGATCGGGGTGCCTTTGGTGATCAAGAATGCAAGCCCACGGTAGATGCTCATGGTGGCCAGTGTGACGATAAACGAAGGGATTCTGCCGTACGTGCTGAAGAATCCATTGACAAATCCACATGCAACGCCGAGCAAAAGCACCAACAAAATCCCCACCGGCAGTGGAAGACCTTTATTCTTGACCAAAATTGCCAGGGTGCAGGTGACCAGAGCCACGGTTGAACCAGGCGAGAGATCAATGCCCCCGGTCAGGATAACCAGCGTCGCCCCAATGGAAACCACTGCCACGGTTGCTACCTGGAGGGAGACGTTCGAAAGATTCTGGGGTTGCAAAAAGCGCGGCGTTGCCAGACTCACCGAGGCTGCAACTACCAGGAATGCCACCAATGGACCGGCAACCGTCGAACGAAAAAATCTCGAAACTCTCTCCATGCTATCTCCTTATTCGATTTCGTCACTCGTCCCAGCCCCGGAAGCCATTCCGATCAACTGGTACTCTGTCATCTGCTCACTCTCAGTAATATGCAAGATTTTACCGTCGCGCACCACCGCCACCCGGTCGCTCATGGCTAACAACTCAGGAAAATCTGAGCTGATCAGAATGATACTGATCCCACTGGCGGTCAATTCATTGATGACATGATAAACCTCTAACTTGGCGCCGATGTCAATGCCTTGCGTAGGTTCATCCATAATCAAAATGCGAGCTCGCGAAAACAGCCAGCGCGCCAGGATCACTTTTTGTTGATTCCCACCCGATAAATATTGCACCGATCTTTCCAGCGCGGTGGCAGGGATATTCATTCGCTTGAGAAAAAGCTCGCCAAATTCACGCTCTTTTAGCAGGCTCAAGAATGGCCCCTGGAGCAACTCCTTCAACCTTGAGATGGTGATGTTCTTCGGACCTTCGAAGTTGAAAAAACAACCATCCGCTTTACGGTTTTCAGGCACCATTCCGATCCCGGCAGCGACCGCTTCCCTGGGCGAATTGAAGACCACCGGGCGCCCGTTTAAAATGATTTTCCCTGCT
>DYGV01000081.1:0-1183 GCA_020724505.1 Anaerolinea thermophila | reverse complement strand
CTTATCCAGGCCGTAAATCGCCCGGGCAATCTCCGTACGTCCTGAGCCGAGCATCCCGCCTAATCCAAAGACTTCGCCCACTCGCACCGAAAAGCTGACATCGTTCACCCCATTCTCAGTGCGAATGCCCTGCACTTCCAGGCAAACTTCATCCTGAACATGGCGCTCCTTCGGATAGTGCTGCTGGATGTCAAAGCCTACCATTGCCCGCACCACATCGCCCATCTTCAGCTTTGAAATCGGCTCGCTGGTCACACGCCGGCCATCTTTCAGAATAGTAACCCGATCCGCGATTTGAAAGACTTCATCTAAACGATGGGAAATATAGATAATAGCTTTATTTTGCGCCGTCAGGCGGCGGATCAACTCCATCAGTCGCTGGGTTTCCAACAAACCTAGCGCCGCAGTCGGTTCATCCATAATCAGCAGATTGGATTCTAATGAGATCGCCTTGGCAATCTCGACTAACTGCTGTTCGGCGACCGAAAGGGTGCGCACGATTTCGTCCGGGTCAATCGCCAGCGATAGTTGTTCCAACACTTGGCGAGTGCCCTTGCGGACGGCCGGCCAGTCAATCATTCCAGCCGAGTTGCGCGGATAGCGCCCCAAATAGATATTTTCGGCTACCGTTAGAGAGGGGACAAGCGAAAACTCCTGGTAGATGGTGGCGACTCCTGCAGCGCGTGCATCCATCGGATGATGAAACCGCACTGGGCGCCCTCGGAACAAGATCTCCCCCTTCTCCGGCTGATGGACGCCGGCGATGCACTTTGCCAGCGTGGATTTTCCGGAACCGTTCTCGCCCAGCAGGGCGTGCACCTCTCCAGGATAGATGTCCATTGAAACATCTTCCAACGCTTGCACTCCTGGAAAGGCTTTAGAGATTCCACGTACTCGCCAGAGCGGTTCATTCAAAGGGGTTTCCAGCACACCAACTTGGTCTGCGGTCATGTCGCTCATGCGATTCTCCCAGGGTATCTTTGAGGAGCATTGAAGAATTTCATTTTACCTGAAGCCTCCCCATCCAGGCCCAGGAAAAACCGATAGCGGCTTTCCCTGGGACCTGGTTCAAGGGACAATTAACTCATCTTCCCTCTAAGGGCATGTATAGACCATCGAGGGTTTCGGATACAATTCTTCGGGATGGCACAAGAACGAGAGGACATTATTCTTGTCGGTTGTG
>DYGV01000080.1 GCA_020724505.1 Anaerolinea thermophila | reverse complement strand
AATCAGCGCCCCCAAACCAATGCCGATCATCCCGCCCACCATGCTGAGCAATGAAGACTCGGTCAGAAACTGCACCAGAATATCAATTCGCCTGGCGCCAAGCGCCTTGCGCAGCCCAATCTCCCGCGTCCGCTCGGTCACCGAAACCAACATGATGTTCATGATGCCGATGCCGCCCACCAATAAGGAAATGGCCGCAATGCCCCCCAGGAAAATGGTCAACACGCTGGTGATCGTTTGAGCGGTAGCGAGGAAATCCTGTTGCGTCAGGATCGTGAAATCGTCCTTGCCAATTGCTGCACGATGGCGGTAGCGCAGAATTTGGGCGATCTCCTCGCTGGCCTGTGGGACGGCTTCTGCGCTGACCGCTTGCACCATGAGCAGGTCCACCTGATCGCGCGTCCGACGGCGCAACAGGCGCGTCTGCACTGTAGTCAGCGGCGCCAGGATGTGGTCATCCTGGTTGCTGAAGCCCGATCCGCCTTTGGATTCCAATACACCAATCACCGTAAAAGGTTGCCCCTCAATGCGCACCGTTTCGCCCACCAGCCCTTCTTTGCGCCCAAAAAGTCGGTCGGCCACTTCCGTCCCCAGCAGCACCACCGAAGCCTGCCCCAAAATGTGCTCCTCTCGGATAAACTCCCCCTCGCTGACGTGAGTGTTGCGCACCGACTCATAATCCGGTGTGACGCCGCTGATCTGTGTGGTGGTGGTTTCGCCGCCGGCGGATACTTCAATCGTCCCCTGTAAAATCGGCGCCACGCCGGCTACGGAAGGTGCCTGAAATGGATCTGCAATGGCGGCTGCGTCGCTCAATGTGATCGGCTTGGGGTTGCGCACCTCCTCTGATCCACCGCGGAACACAAAAATCAAATTGGTGCCAATGCCCTGGATCGAACCAGTGATCGTATTTTCCGCTCCGCGGCCGATCGAAACAATGGCAATCACCGCTGCCACGCCGATCACAATGCCGATGATGGTCAGCCCGGAGCGCAGTTTATTGGCCGATAAGCTTTCTAAAGCCTCAAGGATGGACTGCCAGAGTATCATCCTTCATCCTCCACCATCCCATCTCGAATATGGATAATGCGTTGAGTCTGCGCAGCAATCTCTGGGTCATGGGTGACGATAATCAATGTTGTACCCCGCTCGCGGTTGAGCGACAGCAAAAGATTCATGATCTCAACGCCGGATTTCGAGTCCAGGTTGCCGGTTGGCTCATCCGCCAACAAGATTGCCGGGTTGTTGACCAGGGCGCGAGCAATTGCCACACGTTGTTGCTGCCCGCCGGATAACTCATTCGGGCGATGTGCGACTCGGTCAGCCAGACCCACAGCTTCCAACGCCGCCAGCGCCCGCTCTTTCCGTTTGCTCCGCATGCCGGCGTAGCGCAGCGGCAACTCCACGTTCATCAGTGCAGTGGCACGCGGCAACAGATTAAAACTTTGGAAAACAAAGCCCACTTTGCGGTTGCGGATCGAAGCGAGTTGATCGTCCTTCAAGTTCGACACCCGTTCCCCATCCAGGATATACTCCCCGGAGGTGGGGCGATCCAGACAACCGATGATGTTCATCAGTGTAGATTTTCCCGAACCGGAGGGACCCATGATGGCGATCACTTCGCCACGCGCCACCCGCATGGATAGGCCGCGCAAGGCATGCACCTGCACCTCGCCCATCTGATATACTTTGGTCAACCCCTCAGCCTGGATGACCCAATCTTTGTCATTCATACGCGTTATCTCGTACGGACAAACGGCGGCGGGCCATTGGATTCAAACACAGTAGGCGGGTTGAGGACGATTAAATCCCCCACTTGCAAATCGCCGCCCACCACCTGAGATGAAGTATCCGACGATGCGCCGAGCTGAATGGTCACCGGCGTAATCTGATTATCCCTTAAGACATACACCACCTGCTTGCCGTCGCGGAAGCGTACCGCTCGATTGGGTACCAGCAACACCCCATTGAGCTGATTAACCACAATGTTCACTGCGGCGGTCATACCCGGTTTGACTTGCTCATCCGCATCCGTCAGCGTCACCGTAACCATAAACTCTGGCGCGCCTTGCGTCACGTTTCCCACGCGATCCACCTGGCTTACCAAACCATGATACTCCCTCCCGCGCACCGCGTCGAAGGTCAATAACACATCCTGACCGACTTGAATCTGGTTGACATCTACTTCAGATACCGTGACATCCACCAGCAACTCGGACAAATCATCCAAACGAAAAGCCGGCGACCCAACCGTCGCCTGGTCGCCTGGCAGCGTATCCACCAGGGTAACCACGCCGCTGATGGGCGCCTCCAACCAGGCCTGGTTGAGCGTGGCTTGGGCTGCAGCGATGCGCGCCTCCGCAGCCGCGATGTCATCTGGGCTGGGGCCATTTTCCCACTTGGCGTAATCTTTCAACGCCTTATCCAGGTTGGATTGAGCCACCGCCAGGGCATATTCATATTCCAGGCGTTTCACCGCCGCGTCATAATCCGCTTGCGCCCGGTCCAACTTCTCTTTCAAGTCTTGTCGGATGGGGTCGCCGGAAGGGTAAAACTTATAAGGTTCGAACGCCGCTCGGGCTTCATCCAATCGCTTTTGCATCAAAGCCAAGGCTTCCGTGGCGCTTAATCCTCGCTGTTCGCTTGGAATGGTGAAATTATCCAACTGGTATTGCGCGTTGCGAACCGCCTTGGTTTGCGCGGAAATCGCCTGCAGCGCCTGCGCTTTGGCTGCCACCGCGTTGGTGTATAGGTCTTCCAACGCCTGTTTGGCGCTGACCAGTTCTGCCTGCGCCAGGATGATGTTTTGCGGCAAGGAAGTTTGTTCCAGCTCCGCCAGGCGATCGCCGGCTTTAACTTGATCTCCCACCTGGACGAAAACCTTCCCCACTGTTCCCGTAGTCTTCCAGCTCAAAAGCACAGTTTGGCGCGAGCGAACCACTCCTGTTGCGCCAATGGTCGCTGTGAGCTGACCCAGTTCAGCGGGCGCGGTCTGATAACTCAAAAGCGATGCTGCTTGCTGCTGCGCGCGTCGTTGCAGAAAAGCGTAAACGCCGCCGGCGATCACTCCAATGACCACCAGAATCGTAATGATCTTTCGCATTGTCATCCCTCAATTCATAGAACGAACCAATCCATGATTGTACTCCAAACTTGAGCGCTTGATATGACTGAGAGGCAATTGGGTGTGAGAGAATCATGAGAGCTTCAAAAAATGACAACAGTCATGAAAATTTGTGACATCTGAGACTGAATTAAAACCTCTTTACTCATTATTATCATATACGCAGCAATGGGCTTTTTAGAGAGGCGTCGGAGGTAAAAGTAATGAGAACAATTCCCGGTGATTTTTTGGCGATTGACCGAAAATCGCGCGCTCGCACCGTCAGCCGAGGCGTTCGCACTCGCCCGGCATCCGAGCGAATTTGCGACTTCGATGATGTGGTCATCCCCCTGGATCCAGAAACGGCGATGCTCGAAGCATCGCGCTGTATCCAATGTCCAGACCCAGCCCCGTGTATGTTGGCATGCCCCACTCACAATGATATCCCTTCGGCGATGTGGCTCATCGAGCAGGGAAAGTTTCTCGAGGCGGCCAAACTGTATCGCCAGACCAGCTCGTTGCCTGAAATTTGCGGGCGCGTATGCCCTCATGAACAACTCTGCCAGGGTTCTTGTTCTCAAAATAAAGCCTTTGCCCCAGTGATGACCGGCGCATTGGAAGCCTTCGTGACCGATTACGAGCGCCATACGGTGGGAGTGGAGATCCCGCGCGGCGCGCCCAGCGGAAAGCGCGTGGCGATCATTGGCGCCGGGCCGGCGGGGTTATCCTGTGCGGAGCAACTGACGCAAATGGGACACCAGGTAACAATTTTCGAATCCAAGCCCGGCCCAGGCGGATTGCTAACCTATGGCATCCCCAGCTTCAAGTTGCCCAAAGAAGTGGTATTCGCTCGCGTGGAAGATCTGCAGCGCGCCGGCGTGGAGTTCGTCTTCAACACCTACATCGGGAAAAATAAAACCATTGACGATCTGTTCGCCGAAGGTTATCAAGCGGTGTTCATCGGCGTCGGCAGCGAAATTGATGCCCCCATGGAAATCCCCGGCGAAGACCTGCCCGGCGTATATAAAGCCACAGAATTTCTGATGCGCGCCAATGTGGCTCCTGAACTGCTGCCGCCCGAACTGCGAGAAAAACCCATCGTTGGGCGCAAGGTAGTGGTCATAGGCGGCGGCGACACCGCTTCAGACTGTCTGCGCAGCGCCCTGCGTTTGGGCGCAGAGGAAGTGGTGTGTCTGTATCGGCGCACCGAGAAGGAAATGCCCGGCGGTCGCCACGACCGCGAATTGGCGAAAGAAGAGGGCGCGCGGTATCAATTCCTGACCCAGCCCATCCGCTTCATTGCCGGCGAAAACGGCCGCCTGAAAGCCGTGGAGTGCATCCGCATGGAATTAGGCGAGCCAGACGCCAAAGGTCGCCGCAAACCCGTGCCTGTCGAAGGCTCGAACTTCATCGTGGAGGCGGATTGCGCCGTCACCGCGGTCAGCTATTGGCCCGACCCAACTATCGGCCAAACCACCCCCAACCTGAAGACCGACAAATGGGGACTGATTATCGCCAACCCAGAGACAGGCGCCACCTCGCGGCCGGGCGTCTTTGCCGGCGGCGATGATGTCACTGGTCCCAGCCTGGTGGTGACTGCCATGGTCGCCGGTCGCAAGGCGGCCCGCTCTATTGACCAATACCTGCACGGTTTGGCCACCGAGTAACCCTGGTTTAGAAAATTCTCACTTCGCTATCTATCGCCAGTTAGGCGACGATGCCGCGGTATAATGAAAGGCTGTGCGTTTCGCACAGCCTCTTTTTATTTAGGTTATCCTCTCTCATCTACTAATGAAGCAACAATTGTGTGCGTTGTAAAGGATTGCTATGGAAATTGGCGCCATTCAACAAGTTGATATAGACGAACAGATGCGCGCTGCGTACCTGGATTACGCCATGAGCGTCATCGTGGCGCGCGCCTTGCCAGACGCGCGAGATGGACTCAAGCCCGTGCATCGCCGCATCTTATACGCCATGCACGACATGGGCATCCGCTCCAACTCGCCTTACCGCAAATCCGCCCGCATCGTCGGCGAAGTGCTGGGAAAGTATCACCCGCACGGCGACGCGGCCGTGTATGACGCCATGGCGCGCATGGCGCAGGATTTCTCTATGCGCTATGTGCTGGTGGACGGACAAGGCAACTTCGGTTCGGTGGACGGCGATGCCCCGGCGGCGATGCGTTACACCGAAGCTCGCCTGGCAAGAATGGCGGAAGAATTGCTGGCTGACATCGAAAAAGACACCGTCGAATTCGTAGATAACTTCGATGGGTCGCTGCAAGAGCCGCAGGTGTTGCCGGCGAGGCTGCCCAATCTGCTGCTGAATGGTTCGTCCGGCATTGCCGTCGGCATGGCGACCAACATCCCGCCGCACAATTTGCGCGAACTGACCGAAGCCATCACCTATTTGATTGATCACTATGATGCGTTGGATGAAATCCCCATCGAGGAGCTGATCCGGCGCGTCCCCGGGCCAGATTTCCCCACTGGCGGCGTCATCGTTGGCGAAGAGGGCATTTTACACGCCTACAGCACCGGGCGGGGGCGCATTGTGTTGCGCGGCCTGGCGCACATCGAGGAGATGGGCGGCAATCGCCATCGCATTGTCATCACTGAAATCCCTTATCAGCTCAATAAATCCAGCCTGATCGAACGCATCGCCGACCTGGCACGCGAAGGGAAGCTGGACGACATCTCAGATTTGCGCGATGAATCCGACCGTCGCGGGATGAGCATTGTCATCGAACTCAAACGCGGCGCCCAACCGCTCAAGGTGCTCAATCAGCTTTATAAGTACACCCCGTTGCAATCCACCTTTGGCGTGCAGCTACTCGCCCTGGTGGACGGGGAGCCGCGGCTGCTTTCGCTGAAGCGCGCCTTGCAAATCTTCATCGAACACCGCCGCGAAGTCATCCGCCGTCGCTCCGAATTCGACCTCCAGCGGGCGCGGGAGCGCGCTCACATCCTGGCTGGTTTATTGATCGCCCTGGCGCATCTGGACGAAGTGATCGAACTGATCCGCAAATCGCCAGACGCGGATACAGCGAAGCAACGGCTGATGCAACGTTTCCAGTTGAGCGAGCGCCAGGCGCAGGCCATCCTGGATATGCAATTGCGTCGGCTGGCGGCCCTGGAGCGGCAGAAGATCGAAGAGGAACAAAAGCAAACCCTGGAGCGCATCGCCTATTTAGAAGACTTGCTGGCCAGCCCCAAGAAAATCTTGCAGGTTATCAAAGAGGATATGCAAGACCTGGCGGAGAAATATGGCGATGAGCGCCGCACGCGCATCGCGCGCGAAGCCAACGAAGATTTTCGCGAAGAAGATCTGGTGCAAGACGAGGCGGTGCTGATCAGCCTGACCCAGCGCGGTTACATCAAGCGTATCTCTGCCACTGCCTTCCGTGCCCAAAGCCGCGGCGGGCGCGGCGTTACCGGCCATGCCACAAAAGAAGAAGACGAGGTCATCCTGGTCATCCCGGCCCGCACGCTGGATACGGTGCTGTTCTTCTCAGACCGAGGCAAGGTTTATTCCGAGAAGGCTTACCAAATCCCAGATACTGACCGTATGGGTAAGGGCATCCCCATTGTCAACGTGCTCTCGCTAGATGCAGGGGAAACCATCACTGCAGCAGTAGCTGCGCCAAAGTTCAACGGCGACGGATTCTGCATCATGGCCACCCGCGAAGGGCGCATCAAACGCGTGGCGCTTTCGGATTTCGCCGCTGTGAGACCTTCCGGCTTGATTGCCATCAACCTGGATGAAGGGGACATGTTAGGCTGGGCGCGCCTGACCACCGGCAAGGACGAGATCATCCTGGTGACCGAACAGGGCCAGGCGCTGCGCTTTGCGGAAAGCGAAGTGCGCCCCATGGGGCGCTCCGCCGCCGGCGTAACCGCCATCAAGCTCAGCAAAGGGGATCATGTAACCAGTATGGATGTAGTTGAACCGGGCGGGGATCTGCTGGTCGTCACCACCCTGGGTTATGGCAAACGCACCCCGCTCAGCGAATACCCCGTCAAGAGCCGCGCAACCGGCGGGGTGAAGACCATTGACCAGAAGGCGCTCAACCGCATTGGAACGGTTACCTCCGCTCGCGTGGTGCAGGAACAAGATGAGATCACTTTCATGTCGTCTTGGGGAGTGGTGTTGCGCACCAAAGTCAAGGACATCACCCGTAGCGGGCGCGCCACGCGCGGGGTAACGCTGATGAGCTTGCAACCCGGCGACGCCGTAGCTTCGGTGGCGCGGGTGAGCAACTCCGCCCTGCTGCAAACCGACGCCCCAGAGAAAACTAAATAAAGGGCGGCGACACGCGTCCGGTGACCAGCAGGCAAAACGAGCTTAGCAAGCAGGTGACCGCCAAAAGCAACAAGGCAACCACGAACATTTGAAACGGAGTCAGACCAAACAGGCGGCTGTCGCCCCGCTCTGAGGCAGGAGTGGGACGCACAAATTCGTCCTCCTCTTCGCCGAAAGTCTCAGCCGCCTGTTGGCGGAAATCGTCCAACATCGTTGAATCTCCCTGAACTCAAGATACCAGCGGTCGCAGACGCAGCTCTCCGCTGCATAGCGCCCGTTCTTCGCCGTTGCGCAACTGCAGCCGCAGACACCCTCGCTCATCCAGCCCCAAAAGCAGTCCTTCTTCTTCGGGCGGTTCGGTCATCTGCGTTCCCGAAAACACCGCCACCTCTTCCCCCTTGAACGCCAGCAGCCCGTCCCAGGTGTACAAAAAGGCAGGATCGTCCAGGCGGCTACGCCAGCGTAGCAAATTTTCGAGCACTGAACGTAGCAAATCCAAGCGCGAGACCTGCCTTCCCAGAACCGCTTCCACACAGGTCGCCGGGTAGATCAGCGTTTCGTTCGGCGGCAACGAAGCGGGTGATACATTGATCCCAATGCCCAGGATCGCCGCAATAAGCTGCTCGCCCTGCCAGTACGCCTCCGCCAACACGCCGCAGACTTTGCGCCTGTGCAACAGCACATCGTTCGGCCATTTGATTTGCGCCGGTAAGCCGTAAAGCTGATCGAGCGCCTGACAGACAGCCACGGCTCCCAAAGCGGTCAGCCGCGCCAGATGGGCAGGCGCTTCCTGGGATAACCTTCGGTGTGGGTCGCTGCGCAGCGCCAGGCTGAAAGCTAACGCCGCGCCTGGGGGGGTGTACCAGGAACGTCCCTGCCGCCCGCGCCCGGCGGTTTGCTCATCGGCGACCACCAGCGCCAGGTCGGGAGCGCCCGCATCCACCCAGCGCGCTGCGTCAACGTTCGTCGAACCCGTTTGCGCGTAGAAGCGCAACGCTCCGAGCGGCAACCCTTTCAGCGCCTGTTGCAGAAGCTGCGCATCTATCGCTTCAGCCATCTCGTCTAAATCCGTCCTCTCTTGCAGTAGTCCCTGCTCTTCTTCGACCTGAGGCATTATAACAAAAGGGCGTGCCGGCTTTTCAGTGCAGCAAAACGGGTCGCAGGTTACATTGGTGCAGACGTGGCTTCAGCAGGCTTCAACGGCAAGGTAAACACGAAGCGACTGCCGTGCCCTTCGTATCCTGGCTCAACCCAGATGCGCCCGCCATGCCTTTCGACCGCCAGGCGGCAATAGGTCAGCCCCAAGCCGAAGCCGCGCCGCCGTCCGCGCTGCCCTGAAACCTGCGCGAAGCGCTCGAATATTCGTTGCCGATCTTCTTCCGGAATGCCTGGGCCGTTATCAGAGACGCTGATCTGCACAAAATCACCCTGCATCCGCGCCTCAACGGCGATCTGACCCGTCTCCGGCAAATATTTCAAAGCATTATCCAACAGGTTTATCAGGACGCGTTCGATTTTGTCCTGGTCGGCGACCAGGTTAGGCAAGCTCGGCGCGACGTTGGTGTAGATTTTTGCGCCAGGCGGCGCCAGAATCGCCATACGACAAACGACATCTTCGATCAAGCGTTTGAGATCCAGCGGGGCCATGACAAAAGGCATCTCGCCCTCTTCCATGCGCGAGACATCTAAGAGCGAATCCACCAGCCGTTGCATACGGTCGCAACTGGTTTGGGCGATCTTTATGATCTCCTCATTCGCCCGCAGCGCCTCCTCCGGCAACATCAGTGTGAGCATCTTCAGCGATACCGCAACCGCGCTCAATGGATTGCGCAAGTCGTGCAGGATTAATTCGGTCGTTTCCTGGCGCAGGCTTTGCAATTCTTCCAGGCGTCTCTTTTCGCTCTGCAAATCCAACACTTGTCGGCTTAAGCGCTGCTGGCTGCGCTCGCCGCTGCTGCGATCCTCGGTAACCCTTCTCAGCCGCGCGCTCAAGACCTCCATAATGCTGCGGCTGACGCCTGGCGACTCACGCAATAGTTGATCGAAACGGTAGCGGTTGATTTCCAACATCCGCAGATGATCCAAAGCGATCACTGTTGCCGAACGGGGCTGATGTTCCAGCAGCGCCATTTCTCCGAAGATTTCCCCAGGCTTGCGGAAAGCCAGAATCGTCGGCGAGTCTAGATCGCCCTTGACAATAGCCGCCCGTCCAGACCAGATCAAATACATCGAATCGCCCGCATCGCCTTCGCGAAAGACGATCTCGCCGGGCGCAAAGTACCGCTCCGTAAAAGATTGGGTCAGGCTACCGCGTTCCGCAGAGACAATGAGGCGCAAAAATGGCGAGGTGTAAGTGGTCTCTTGCGGGTCCTTATAGTTGGCCTCGGCGTTCAATAGATACTCAAGCTGCGTGGAGGTGATCGTCTCTGGAGACATGGGAGAAGCCCTCAATGGATTGCTTCTGCGATTATATTATGAAAAGCTCTTCATCCGCACCCTTTTGGATCACAGCTCCGGAGAATTAACCACTCCAACTCCGTTCACCAAACAAAATCGTAAACTGTAAAACAACAGGTTGTATGTATAATCCATGTTGCCCTTTTTGGGCGGCGCAGCGGGGTCTTCTTGCCGCATCTGCTTTCTCAATTGTATAATTAGAATGACTCCGAACCGCTTCTCGTCCTAATACTTCTGAGCATCTTTGACCCAGGAGCGCGCCATCCACGGAGGCGGTAGAATTTTCAGGAGCGAAACTATGCAGCCAACAGAGCGCCCGATTCTCCTGATCGAAGATAACCCAATGGATGTGGATCTCACGCGTCGGGCATTCACTCGACGCAAATTAGCGCATCCTATCCAGGTCGCCCGCGACGGCGAGGAAGCCCTGGGTTATATTCAGAAATGGGAAACGCACGATCCACCGCCGATCTTGATCTTGCTGGATCTCAAACTGCCTAAAGTGGATGGCCTGGAGGTGCTGCGCCAATTGAAAACCCACGCAATCTTCCACACGATCCCGGTGGTCATTCTGACCACCTCCACAGAAGAGAGCGATGTCCAGGTGGCTTATCAAGAAGGCGCAAATTCTTACATTGTCAAACCGGTGGACTTCGATCAATTTGTGCAAATCGTAGAGAACATCCATGTTTATTGGTGCACCTTGAACATCCCGCCAACCGTAAAGCCCGGCGCATAGCCCCAGGTATATCAGATGGATCTACAAAATAATCGCCCAATTCTGCTCGTCGAAGACAATCCGATGGATGCCGATCTAACACGCCGCGCCTTTACGCGGCGCAAAATCATCAATCCATTTTTGGTAGCGCGGGATGGAGAAGAGGCGCTAAGCTACCTGGAACGATGGCAGGCAGGCGAACCCCTGCCGATTGTCATCTTGCTGGACATCAAATTACCTAAAGTGGATGGACTGGAAGTGTTGCATCAGTATAAGACCTCACCGATCTCGCAAAAAGTGCCGGTCATCATTTTGACCACCTCCGCCGAAGATCGCGACATTGCAACCGCCTATCAATTGGGAGCGAACTCTTATATCGTAAAACCCGTGGATTTCGAAAAGTTCCTGGCGGTGGCCGGTCAAATTGATCTGTACTGGAACATAGTCAATCTTCCACCTCGCTGAGCCTGGTAAAAGCTTCATAGATCACGATAAGAAAATGCAAGAGAGTCGTGCACTGAGAATCCTCTACGTTGAAGACGACCCATTTGACGCCGACCTGACCCGGCGAGCGCTGCGCAAAACCGCGCCGCTCTTCAGCCTGGATATCGCGCCCACCCTGGAGCAGGCGCTGCGCACGTTAGAAATTGATCCATCGTTTGACCTGATGCTGACGGACTTAAGACTGCCGGATGGCAATGGCATCTCGTTGCTGGCGCACGTGCGCGAGCGGCAATTGCCCATGGCAGTCGTGGTCATCACCGGGCAAGGCGATGAAGAAGTGGCCGTTTCGGTGTTAAAAGCCGGCGCCAACGATTATGTCATCAAACGTCATAATTATTTAGAGCAGCTATGCCCCACTTTAATCAACGCCTATCAGCGTTACCAGGCGGAGGCCATGCGACGGGCTGCGGCAGGGCGCAAGGCATGGCGGCTGCGACGGGAGCGGCCGTTGCGCGTGCTGTACCTGGAGAACGATCTGGGCGACAGAGAAATGACCCGCCAACATTTTGCCCGGCACGCCCATCACATCCATCTCCATATTGTCTCTACAGCGCAGGAAGTGTTGCAATTATTGCCGGGCAAGCCCAAAATCTGCGACTACGACGCCTTGATGCTCAATTGCCACCAGCAGGATTTCAGCGCCCTGGATTTGCTCAAGGAATTGCGACAGACGCGTGGGCTGGATGCGCCTGTCATCCTGGTGGCTTCTCAGGGCGATGAAGAGCTGGCCGTTCAGGCGCTGCGCCTGGGCGCTTATGATTACGTTGTCAAGACACCTGGGTATCTCTTTCGCCTTCCTGGGCTGCTGGAGAACGCCTATCATCGTTCACAGCTTCAGCGTGAGCAAGCGGCTTTGCGCGCTAGCGAGGAGCGTTTTCGCCGTTTGGCAGAGAATGTGCCGGATATAATCTATCGCTTTCGCGTCGTGCCCAGGTTCTGGCTTGAATACATCAGCCCAGCGGTCGAGAGCATCACTGGCTATACGGCGGATGAGTTCTATGAGGCGGCAGACGAAATTTACCAGTTCATCCATCCCGAGGATTGGGCATTGATTCAGCGCATGCTTGATGGCAAGGTCCCCACGGGCAAGCAGCTAACTTTCCGCATGATCCGCAAAGACGGCGAGATCATCTGGGTGGAGAGCCGTAACGCGCCGCTTTATGACCACCAGGGAAAGTTGATCCTGCACGAGGGGGTGATCCGAGATATTACCGAGCGCAAACTATCCGAAGAACGCATTCAACGTCAGTTGCATCGCTTGAATGCGTTGCGCTCCATTGACGCTGCCATCACCGCCAACTTGAGCCTCTGCCAGACTTTAGACGTTTTGCTGGAACAGGTAATCGCTCAATTAGGCGTTCATGCGGCTGCCATCTTGCTCTACGAGCCGGAGAGTCAAACGCTCCAATGGCGCGCCGCCAAAGGTTTCCGCAAGGCAGGCTTCGAGAGCCTCCACTGTCGGCCCGGCGATAGCCCCGCCAGCGCAGCAGTGCTGGAACGGCGTGTGATGCGTGTGGTGAAAGAGGATATTTTGTCATCCAACGATTCACCACAACATCATTGTTTGGCTCAGCTTTGGCGCGAAGAAAATTTTGTCGTTTGCTACGGCGCCCCGCTGATCATTAAAGATCAGGCGCTGGGTGTGTTGGAGGTCTATCGTCGCGCGCCCTTCGAAGCAGACGCCGAATGGCTCAATTTCCTAGAAACGCTTGCCGGGCAGGCAGCAATCGCCATCAATAATGCTTCGCTGGTGGAGGGTTTGCAGCAAGCCAACCAGGAACTCCTGGAAGCTTATGATAGCACCCTCGAAGGCTGGGTGCGTGCGCTGAACTTACGCAATAAAGAAACCGAAGAACACACCCGGCGCGTCACCGAGATGACCTTGCGCCTGGCGGTTGCCATGGGCGTTGATGAAAAAGAGTTAGTGCATATCAAGCGCGGCGCGCTGCTGCATGATATTGGCAAGATGGGCATCCCCGATGACGTGCTGCTCAAGCGCGGCCCGTTGATCGAATCGGAATGGGTTGCCATGCACCGCCACCCGGAATACGCGCGCCAGTTGCTATCTGGCATCGAATATCTGCGCCAGGCGGTGGACATCCCCTATTATCATCATGAACGCTGGGATGGAAGCGGCTATCCGCAGGGATTAAAAGGCGAAGAAATACCGCTGTCGGCGCGCATCTTTGCTGTGGTGGATGTGTGGGACGCGCTCAGCTCCGACCGGCCGTATCGCAAGCACTGGCAGCCTGAGCGGGTGCTTGATTATATCCGCGCCCAGGCCGGCCGCCATTTCGACCCCAAGGTGGTGGAGGTATTCCTGCGCTTGCTGAACGAAACTGAGAACAACCAGCCGATTCAAAAGAGCGTGGTCAAATAGTTGCCCGCGCTTCGCGCCGCCCATGGCGCTAACGCCAAAACTGCGGCAAATATTCGCGATAGGTCTGCAAATAATCCTCCAGCACCTGACGCGCCACATCCATATCTCGCATAACCGGGTCTAAGAGTAAGCATTGCAACGCCGTTTGGCGATCGCCTTGAACAGCGGCGTCCACGCACAGGCGAATAACCGTCAACTCACGGCGACACAATTCGGCGATCGGTTCCGGCAACGAACCGACGCTTAACGGCTGCACCCCCGCCCCGCTGACAACGCCGGGTGTCTCTACAATCGCCCCGATGGGCAGATTGGCGATCTGTCCCTGATTAGGCAGATTGAACGCCAGATAATAATGGTTTCCCGAGCAGAGGATATTTTCAATGACCTCCACCGCGCCTTCACTGTCTGCTTCGCGTAATGGAGCGAGGTCTCCTTCTCCGTTTGCCATACGCTGGATTTCATCGCGTCCCTGCCCGCGCAAACAATCCCACTCATCCCAATCATACAGGCTAAGGGTGTATTTTTCCCAGGGTTTGGTGATGGGATCGCTCACCCAGGGCAGATATTCGCACAGATGCTCATCGCCTGGGATGGGAAACCAGCCAAAAGCCTGGTACACCCGCCGCGTCAATGGCTCAAATGAAGGGTCCATCTCCGCCCAGCGACGGGCAAACAAAGGATACAGGTCTTCTCCCGTCTGCCGGTCATGGATGGAAAGCATCCAGGTAAAATGATTCAAGCCCGCGGCGCGAATATCCAGACGTTCCAGCGCCTGCCGCGCCACTTGCCGACGCAAAGGCGATTCGATCGGGTCGGCGTGACCCCCATGGATGCCCGGCGGGACGGTAAAACCCAGATCTTGCGCCAGCGTGATGCCCACCAGCGCATAACCCACCAGGATTTGATGGCATAGACCCACCACTTTAATTCGGGAATAGCGCGCCACGGCGTCACAGATGCGCGCCATGGGATTGGTGAAGTTGATCAGCCAGGCATTTGGGCAAGCCTGTTGCATGGCATGGGCGATTTCCAGCGCCGGGCCAATGTTGCGCGCTGCGTGGGCAAAACCTCCGGGGCCGCCGTTTTCTGCATACGGCTGACGCACGCCATAACGCAAGGGGATCTCGTAATCCATGCGCCAAAGCTTCTCGCGCGGCGAGACCTCGATAGATAACACCACAAAGCCCGCCCCATCCAGCGCATCCTCGTGACGCGTATGCGTGGTGATGCGCATCTCAGAATCCCATTCTCGATTTAATCGCATCGCCAGACGTCCCACCTGCATCAGGGCCTCGGCGTTGCAATCCACCAGCGCCAGATGACAACCTTTCAAGCGCGGACTGCGCATGAGCGCGGCTAAAGTGTTCAGGCCAAACGAAGCGCTTCCTGCCCCAATAACGACGATCTTTGCTGGCATGTTTCAATCTACCTTTCCACAATCTGCTAGAAAATGTTCAGAAACTACCTTTCTCACCCATCCCCCTGGTGGAGGGATTTCTGAACGCTTTCTGCTAAAGTATACTCGAACACCGTCGCCTGGCAGCCGGCAGTTAAAGCGTGAGCCGCCCTGAAGACCATCCTCAGAGCGACCCACACTTCTTGCCAGACTTCACCCGATTGACCAGCTTCGGGCGCAGAAAAGGGAGGAGGAGAATGAAGATGAGCGCATCTCCCCGCAGCGGCGGCTGGGGGAAGTTACAATTCAGCGTTATCCTGCCTTTACGCTGATCTTGCGGGTCAACGCCGAAGCAGCTTTCGGCAGATACAGGCGCAAGACGCCATCCTTGACCGTAGCCTGGATCTTATCGCGGTCAATCTCATTGGAAAGCCGGAAGCTGCGCTGATAATCGCCGACTTCATATTCGGCAAACGCCAACGAATAACCTTCCGGTGCAATTGGCTCCACATAAGCATTGATCGTGAGGATGTTCTTCTCCAAAGTGACCTCGATGGAGTTTTCATCCGCCCCAGGCACATCTGCAACAATCACGATCTGATCATCCACCTCATAAATATCAGCGCGGGGCACAAAGCAACGACAATCGCGGGTGCGCTCGGTATCCTCCGTGGCGGTAACTTCCTGCTTTTCGACTTCCATGGTTTTTACGTTCTCGGTCATGGGATTACCTCCATAAATACTCGTCTACAAAACCCTGACGAAGCCCATCACGCGGTTTTGACCGCAATTTTGCGCGGGCGATCTTCTTCAGCGCGCGGCATGTAGATGTGCAGCACGCCGTTCCTAAAGGACGCTTCAATATCTTCCACTTTCACCGGAAAGGGCAGTTGCAAGGTGCGCGAAAATTTGCCGTATCCCCGTTCCTGGCGGTGATACCGAGCACCATTTTTCAGTTCATCCGGTTTCCGCTCCCCGCTGAGGGTCAACGTCTCGCCGACCACGCTGACTTCGATATCTTCAGAGCTGACCCCAGGGAGTTCGGCGGTGACCAGGAGTGCATCATCTTTGCTCCAGACATTTAATGCCGGGTAGGCAGGGGCAACGCGCAGACGGAACGGGCTGAATTCGTCAAACATACGAGTCATCTCTCGCTGCAAGCGATCCATTTCGCGCCACATCGGGGATAAGCGGTATCTACGGTACATCATCGGTTACCTCCATTTTTTTTATACATATTTCACCAATGCTCAAATCTGCTCTCATCATAAAGTCTCGTTGTTAGAAAGACACAAGTTTTGTATATGAGGAATATAAAATACCCCGACGGGCGATTGGAGAAACGGCAGGGGTTTTGGATGTGGCGCGCCCAACATGCTGGAAACGCGGTATATTCTAAGAAGACATTAACAGTATTCCGATAGGATTCTAACGATCAGACTATATAAGGATATAGATCGGAGTCTGCCCATGGAGTACAAAGATTATTATCGCATCCTTGGCGTGAGCAAAGACGCCAAGCAAGAAGATATAAAAAAAGCTTACCGCAAACTAGCGCGCAAATATCACCCAGACGTCAACCCGGGCGACAAATCCGCCGAGGAAAAGTTCAAAGAGGTCAACGAGGCCTATGAAGTGTTATCCGACCCGGCAAAGCGCGAGAAGTACGATCGCTTTGGCGCCTATTGGCAACAATATACGCGCAGCGGCGGTCAACCGCAGGATTTCGACTGGTCGCAATGGACGGCGCAACCAGGTGGGCGGACATATACGCGCACCGTGACCCCGGAGGAACTAGAGCAGATTTTTGGTGGGGCGTTTGGGCGCAGTGCGGGCGGCGAGTTTGGCGGCATGGGCGGCTTTTCGGACTTTTTCGAGATGTTGTTTGGCAATTTGGGTGGAAGCGTGCGACGCGGCGCTGGAACGCGCTCGACGCGCGGCGGCGATACAGAACAAGCGGTGCAAATCTCGCTCGAGGACGCTTATCGCGGCACGACGGTCAGCCTGCAATGGGAAGACGGGCGGCGCATTGAAGCCAAGATTCCACCTGGGGTCAAGACCGGTTCGCGCATCCGTCTCAGCGGCCAGGGACGCGCCAGCCCCGGCGGAGGGCCGCCAGGAGATCTGTATCTGAAAATCGAGGTTCTGCCGCACCCAACTTTCACGCGCGACGGCGACGATTTAAAAATCACCTTACCGGTGGACTTATATACCGCCCTGTTGGGCGGCGAGGTGAAAGTGCCTACCTTAGACCGTCCGGTAGATCTGACGATACCACCCGAAACCGCCAACGGGAAGGTTTTCCGTCTGCGCGGGCTGGGCATGCCAAATCTGAAAAACCCCCAGGAGCGCGGCAATCTGTACGTGACTGTGCAGGTGCAATTACCGCGTAATTTAAGCCAGAAAGAGAAGGATCTACTGCGGCAGCTGCGCGATCTGCGGCGCTAAACTCGCCGCGTCAGCCGAAAATCTGTCCCCTCAACCAATAGAGCGCAGCCGAAAGCAACGCCGTCACCGGAATGGTAATAACCCAGGCGACGGCGATCTCGCCCGCCACGCCCCAACGCACTTTGTTGAGGCGTTCTGCCGCCCCAACCCCCAGAATCGCCGCGCCCACGACTTGCGTGCTGCTGACCGGGCC
>DYGV01000079.1 GCA_020724505.1 Anaerolinea thermophila | reverse complement strand
GACTTAGCTACCATCCTCTTGCTTCTGGTTGCAACCGGGTTGGTTTTCTTTTTCGCCCCGTTGGAGCGCGTGATGGGTTTGGTGCAAAAAGTGTTCTACTTCCATGTGGCAGCCGGTTGGGTGGGCATGCTCGGCTTTCTGGTCGCTGCAGTGGTTGGCGGCATCTACCTCGCTCGTGGCGACCGTAAGTGGGACATCGTCGGTCTGGCTGCGGTTGAAATCGGCATGGCGTTCGCCTTTATTAACGTTGTCACCGGTTCTATCTGGGCGCGCCCGATCTGGAACACCTGGTGGACCTGGGATCCGCGTCTGACGACTGCCACCATCATGTTGTTGATCTACGCCGCCTATTTGATGCTGCGCTCTGGCATCGAAGACCCCGACCGTCGGGCGCGCTTTGGGGCGGTGTATGCCATTGTGGGTTTCATCAGCGTCCCGCTGACTTTCTTCTCGGCGCGCTTATTCCGCACCATCCACCCAGTGGTGATTGGCACAAATCAGCCTGGTGCAGAAGGGGCGTTTGACATGACCGCCGATATGCGCCTGGTCTTCTTTTTCAGCCTGTTTACCTTCTCTGTGATTTTCGTGGATTTGCTCTGGCATCGCATTCGCCTGGGGCAATTGCAGGATCAAGTCGAACAGCTCAAACTCAAGTTCAACGTTTAATCATCCCTCGTGAGGCACTATGCTACATCTCTTGCAAGAAGGACCTGCCCAAACCGGGGCTTACATGATCGCCGGATATATCGTGATCTTTGGCGTTATGGCGCTCTACCTAATCAGCCTGATCGTTCGGTGGCGTAATTCGCTCCAGGATCTGGAGACTTTACAATCTCTGGAAGAGAAAGCGCTCGAAAATTCCCCCCACCCCTAACCCCGGAGTTTGGCTTTTTCCACCTTTGGCGGCTATTCACCAATTCCAACCCGCCACAGGTGGGTAGTGGCTTGATTTCAACCGAAAGACCAAACTCCATATAAAGGCGAATTGGGTTTTTCTTTTCGGCGCAAAAAGACCCGCATGTTTCTCTTACAGAAGCCTGCGGGTCTTTTCTCATTGGGGTGCATCGAAAAAGGGGTGCACACTTTATCCGTAAAGTGGTATGCTTCGGGAAGTTTAACACGCCTGCGATCGTAAAACCCCAAAAGCAAACGATTGTCTGATTGATTAACCTGTCAATCGGCCAAAAAAACAAATTGTTTTTTAAGGAGAATTACAAATGAAAGTCATCGTCATCATCATCGGCGTGCTGGTAGGTATAGTACTGATCGTCTGGTTGGGACTGAAGGTCAAACCTGCGCCATTCCCGTCTTATCCCGGTGGGGCGACCGAGTTTGAGACCCTTCCCCTTCCCGCTGGTCTGCCTGCGCCGGTGGAGCGTTTTTATCGCCAGGTCTATGGCGACCGCATCCCTGTTATTACCTCGGCGGTCATCAGCGGACGAGCCGAGATTCGTCCATTTGGAGGAATCACCTTGCCGGCGCGCTACCGCTTCATCCACGAGGCAGGTAAAAATTATCGCCACTACATCGAAGCCACATTCTTCGGATTGCCCTTTATGCAGGTCAACGAACGTTATGTAGATGGAAAGAGCAAATTGGAGCTGCCCTTTGGCGTCACCGATGAAGGACCCAAAGTGGAGCAGGCTGCCAACCTGGGGTTGTGGGCTGAAACGATGCTCTCCATGCCGGCTGTCTTTCTCACTGACCCACGCGTGCGCTGGGAGCCATTCGGCGACGACAGCGCCTTATTGATCGTCCCCTTCGAAGATGGCGAAGATCGCTTCGTGGTGCGCTTCGACCCTGAAAGCGGGCTGGCGCGTTACATGGAAGCTATGCGGTATCGAGAATCTAAAAGTGCCAGAAAATCCCTGTGGATCACTGAAAACGTGGAGTGGGCAAGCCTGAATGGTCAACTCGCCAGCGTTATCGGCGCGGCGACCTGGTTCGAGGATGGCAGCCCTTGGGCGGTGTTCATCACCGATGAAGTGATCTTTAACGTGGATGTGCAACAGTACGTGCGCCAGCGAGGTTACTGAGCCGCAACGCCAGCCTTACTACAGTTTGCATGGATTCATTTCGAGTTTTCGGCAGTTGAAACTGCAACGCGAAGAGTACGAAGCCAATTCTGCATTAGCTGAATCCAGCTTGTGTAAACAGGCTTCGTACGTTTTCTAGCTGCGAATTCGTTCGCCAAGCTTGAAACGAATTTATGCAATCCTATACTTAGACCGCAATTTCTTTCAGGAAGCTTTTGCCGTATTCTGGCGGCTCCAAATGAAATGCCTCGGCGATCGTTGCGCCGACATCGGTGAAGCATTCGCGCACCCCCAGGTTCACTCCGCCGCGCGCCGCTGGTCCGAACACCAGCAATGGAGCGTATTCGCGTGAATGATCCGTGCTGGGCGTGGTTGGGTCAACGCCGTGATCGGCGACGAACATGGCGAGGTCACCAGGCTTCATTCGCTTCCATATCTCCGGCACCGCCTCATCCACGCGCTGGAGCGCTTGCGCGTACCCTTGTGGGTCGTTGCGGTGGCCGTAGATCATGTCGAACTCGATCAGATTGACGAAGATCAAGCCCTTGAAATCCTCTTCCAGCAGGCGCAGCGTGGCAGCCAGGCTTTCGGCGTTGTTCAACGTGTGGTTCTTGCGGGTGATGCCCTGGTGGGCAAAGATGTCATCAATTTTGCCCACCGAGCATACCTCCAAGCCTGCATCCACCGCTTTTTGTAAGATGGTGCGCGTGGGGGGCGGCAGCGGATAATCCCGCCGTCGCTCGGTGCGTTGGAAGGTCTCCGGGCTGTTGCCGATGAAAGGGCGGGTGATGACGCGCCCTACATTATGTTCACCTTGCAGCATTTCGCGCGCCTGCTGCGAAATCCAATATTGCTCTTCGATCGGGATGATCTCCTCATGCATGGCGATCTGAAACACGCTATCGGCGGAGGTGTACACGATCGGTTTGCCGGTGCGCATGTGTTCCATGCCCAGCGCCTTGATGATCTCAGTGCCTGACGCCGGAAAATTGCCCAGGATATCGCGCCCGATGCGACGTTTAAATTCCTCAATCACCTCCGGTGGAAAACCGTTGGGGTAGGTTGGAAATGGTTTGGTCAGGCGCACACCCATCAGCTCCCAATGTCCGGAGATGGTGTCCTTGCCCGCCGAGCGCGGCGTCAGCTTGCCGAATGCGCCACGAGGATTAGGCGCGGGCGGCACGCCTTCCATCGGCGTGATATACCCCAGTCCGAGAGCTTGCATGTTTGGCAAATGCAGCCCACCTACCGCCCGTGCGGTGTTCCCTAATGAGTTGCTGCCCACATCGCCGTAATCCGCTGCGTCTGGCGCCTCGCCGGCGCCCACGCCGTCTAATACAATCACTAAGATACGCTGGATATCCATATAATTCTATCCTCGAATCTCTTCTAAGCATCACACCCATTTGTATTGCGATGATTCTAATCTATCTAAATGAAGCTGCGGTGAGTAAATACCCATGAGGGTCGGAATGGGTGGCAAAATTTGTACGCCCCAAAAAGATGAGTTATAATGGATTGTTAATTCTTGCACGAAAGGCTGTTCAGATGATGATCGAACGAGAACTTCCACCCGCCACGGACTTCATCCGTGAAGCTATCAACGAAGACTTGCGCTCCGGGCGTTTTGACCATGTGCATACCCGTTTCCCGCCGGAGCCAAACGGTTATCTGCATATTGGTCACGCCAAAGCCTTTACGATTGACTTTGGCATCGCCCGCGACTACGGCGGCAAATGCAACCTGCGCTTCGACGACACCAATCCGGTTAAAGAAGATGTCGAGTATGTCGAATCCATCAAGGAAGATATTCGCTGGTTAGGTTTCGATTGGGAAGATCGCGAGTATTACGCCTCGGACTACTTTGAACAGCTTTATCAATTTGCAGTCAAGTTAATCAAAAAAGGGCTGGCGTACGTGGATCACCTGAGCGCGGAGGAAATCCGTCAGTATCGCGGTACGCTCACCGAGCCGGGGAAAGAAAGCCCTTACCGCAACCGCAGCGTGGAAGAGAATTTGGAGCTTTTCGAACGCATGCGACGTGGCGAGTTTCCGGATGGCGCCTGTGTGCTGCGCGCCAAAATTGACATGGCCTCCGGTAACATGAACCTGCGCGACCCGGTGATGTACCGCATCATCCATGAACCACCGCATCACCGCACTGGAAAGACCTGGTGCATTTACCCGATGTACGATTTCGCCCATGGGCAGTGTGATTCAATTGAAGGCATTACCCACTCGCTGTGTTCGTTGGAATACGAGGATCACCGACCATTATATGAATGGTTCCTGATGCAATTAGAGATCTACGAGTCGCGCCAGATCGAATTTGCCCGCCTGAATCTGAGCTATACCGTGCTTAGCAAGCGCAAGCTGGTGCGCCTGGTGAAGGAAGGGTATGTGCGCGGCTGGGACGATCCGCGTATGCGCACCCTCTCTGGGTTGCGCCGCCGCGGCTATACCCCGGAAGCCATTCTGGACTTCATTAACCGCGTCGGCGTCGCCAAGACCGATAGCATCGTGGATATCGCTTTGCTGGAACATTGTATCCGAGAAGATCTGAACCGACGCGCGCTGCGCAAGATGGCGGTTCTGCGCCCGCTCAAGGTGGTGATTGACAACTATCCCGACGACTTGGTGGAGGAGATGGAAGCCATCAACAACCCGGAGGATCTAAACGCGGGGACTCGCAAAGTGCCCTTCTCCAAAGTTCTGTATATTGAACAGGATGACTTCCGCGCCGATCCACCGCCCAAGTATTACCGCCTGGCGCCCGGGCGAGAGGTGCGCTTCCGCTACGCCTATTTCATCAAGTGTGTAGATTACGTGACCGACGAAGCAGGGAACGTGGTCGAGTTGCATTGCACTTATGACCCGGCCACGCGCGGCGGCGACGCACCCGATGGTCGCAAGGTGAAATCCACCATTCACTGGGTTTCGGCGGCGCATGCGATCCCTGCCGAAGTGCGCCTGTATGACCGACTGTTCAACAAGCCTGCGCCTGATGAAGTGGACGACGAAAGCCAGGATTTCATCGCCAATATCAACCCCGACTCGCTGGAAACGCTTTACCCTTGCTATCTTGATCCGAGTCTGGCGGCGGCTGGGGTTGGGGAACGCTTCCAGTTCGAGCGCCTGGGCTATTTCTGCGTGGACAAAGATTCGACGCCGGATCGTCTGGTGTTTAACCGCACCGTATCGCTCAAAGACACCTGGGCGAAGATCGCCGGTACCGAAGGGGCGTTGTGACGCCCGAAGCCGCCTCCTTGCTGAAAAAGCTGCGCCTATCTCTTGGGCAAAGGGCGCTGTTCCTCAACGCGCCGCCTGGCTACCTTCAGTCCCTGGGCGAACTGCTGGCGGAGCTGCAGTTCGACACTCGACCGGATGGCGTTTACGACTTCGTCCAGCTTTTTGTGCGCGACCGCGCCGAATTGGAGCAGTTGAGTCAGGCGGCTTTCCAGGCGGCGAAATACGATGGTCTGCTTTGGGTGTGTTACCCCAAGCAGGCCGCCAAAGTCGAAACTGACCTGAACCGGGATATTCTCTGGAAATTGATTGAACCCAGCGGTTTGCGCCCGGTAACTCAAATCGCCCTAGACGCAACCTGGTCTGCGCTGCGTTTCCGCCCGGCCGAGAAAGTTGGAAAATGAGGCGGCGAAACCTTTATGACAATTCATCTAACAAGGAGATCGCCTTTCGCAGACGTTGCAGCGTTTTCTCTTTGCCGATGATCTCCATACTTTCGAAAAGTGGTGGGCTGACTTTCTGACCAGTCACCGCCACACGCAAAATGCCAAACAGTTGACCGGCTTGCAGCCCCAACTCTTCAGCTAGCGCGCGCATCGGCGGCTCGGCAAGCTCCAGCGTTATCGCCGGTAGGCTTTCCAGCACTGCCAGCGCCCGCCGGGCAGCCTGGGCGGACTCCTGAGGGGTCATCTTCGCCCCCACCAATTCTTGCGGCTTGGGAGCGACATCATCCTGGAAGAAGAAACCCACCCACTGAGGCGCCTCATCTAGCGTCACCAGACGCTCTTGCACCAATGGGGCAATCTTTACCAGGCGCTCATCGTCCACTGTGTAACCTGCCTGAAGGAGAAAAGGCTTCATACGCCGCGCTAGCTCCTCCGGCGGCAGGCGGCGGATGTGTAAGCCATTGAAATGATCCAACTTGGTGAAATTGATCGCCGCTGGCGAGGGGTTCAGTTTTTCCAGGCTGAACTTTTCCACAATGTCTTGCAATGTAAAGAACTCGGTGTGGTCATCATAGCTCCAGCCCATGAGCGCGATCCAATTGACCACCCCTTCGGGTAAGTAACCCAGGTCTTTCAAATCGCTGATGAAGATCGAGTGGCCATCCTTGAGCGCCTCGGCGCTCTCGCGTTTACTCATCTTGCCTTTGCCGCTGGGTTTGAGAAAGATAGAGAGATGCACAAAGACCGGCTCCTGCCAGCCAAAGGCGCGCAGGATGTGTCCGTGCAACGGCAGCGTGGAAAGCCACTCAGAGCCTCGAATGACATGCGTGACGCCCATCAGATGGTCATCCACCATAGCTGCCAGATGATATAGCGCCAGGCCATCCGACTTGACCAGGATATAATCATCCAAACTGCTGTTTTCCACGGTGATTTCGCCGCGCAACAAATCGCGCACTGTGATCGAACCTTGCTGGGGTGTCTTGAAACGTATCACATGGCGTTCGCCGCGCGCTGCACGCGCCGCAGCCTCGTCTGGATCCAAGCGGCGGCAAGTCCCGTCATAGCGTGGGTTCTGCTTTAGCCGGATTTGCTCCTGCCGCGCTTTTTCCAGGCGTTCCGGCGAACAAAAGCAGTAATAGGCATGGTCATGCTCGATCAACCATTGGGCATGCTGCTGATAGATCTCACGCCGTTGCGACTGATAATAGGGGGCGTGCGGCCCGCCGACGTCGGGTCCTTCATCCCAATCCAGGCCAAGCCAGCGCAGGCTTTGGATCAATTCTTGCTCCGCCCCCGGTACATAGCGCTTCTGATCGGTGTCTTCGATGCGTAAGATAAAAGTCCCCCCGGTCTGGCGCGCAAAGGCGTAATTGTAGAGCGCGGTGCGACCGCTGCCCAGGTGGGTGCGGCCCGTGGGGGAGGGCGCAAATCGAACGACTGGCTTGGATGACGACATGTAAGCTCCTTCAATAAAATTTTATTCAGAAAAAATCCGCGCAGGCGAGGCGCGGCGCAATAAGCAAGTGGTATTTTGAAATAGGTGTTAGAAATCCAGTGCTCGGTGGCGCAAGACAACGCTTTCCACCAGGCCGATGCCAATCAAAGATGAAAGCAGCGAACTGCCTCCGTAACTGACAAAAGGCAGGGTGAGACCGGTGGCTGGCATCAGGTTCAGATTCACGCCGATATTGACCATTGCCTGAAAGGTAATCATCGTCGCTACGCCATAGGCGATGAGCGCTCCAAAGGTGTCTGAAGCCAGACGAGCCGCCCGCAGGCAACGCAGGATCACGAATAGCAAGACAAGCAACACCAGCAGCACGCCCACGAAGCCGAATTCATGCGACATGGCGGAGAAGATAAAATCCGACCAACGCACCTTGAGAAAGCGCAACTGCACCTGTGTGCCTTGCCCGTACCCCTGACCCAGCAGTCCGCCGGATCCAATGCTGATCAACGCCTGTTGAATGTTGTAGATATCTCCATGGCGGGCATTGGGGTCCGGGAACAAGAAATTCAGGATGCGGCGCTGCTGATAATCTACCAGGAAAGGAAAGGCCACAATGGGGGCGAGGATGCCAGCGCCAATGAACATCAACAAATGGCGGATGCGTAAACCGCTTGCCCAGAGCAGGGAAAACCACAACACCATCATCACGATCGAGGTGCTTAAATTAGGCTGAAGCAGGATCGGCACCACGATCAACATGGCAAAACCAAAGCTGAGAGCGATAAAACCCAGGTTATGGATTTTGCTCATATTGCGGGTAAAGAAATCCGCCAGCACCAAAATCAGGACGATTTTGGCGATTTCGGAGGGTTGGATGAGGATAACGCCGGTGTCGAACCAGCGCGCCGAACCAAAAAGCGCTGCTCCGGCGATGGTCAGAGCGGCCAGCAAAATTACCGTAATGATGTATAGAGGGCGACTGATGGATGCCCACAAACGATAATCAATCGCGCTAACCACAAACATCAGCGCCAGGCCGCCCACGGCAAAAATAACCTGACGCTGCACCAGGTTCAGCTCAACCAGCTCAATGTTTCCCGCCACTGCCGAGCGGATCATGGTAATGCCGAAAATGATGAGTAAAACCACCGCGCCCAGCAGCCAAAAATCAAAATGCCGCCAGGTAGCAATAAAATTTTGCGCTTTCATTCACGCTTCCTAATCAAGTCGCTCTGCGGCGGCGCGCCGGCCGCAAGGGTATATCCGCGATGAGTCGCTGTTCGCGCCCTTCTTGCGCCATTTCGATGCGCACCGCAGTAGGGTCAATCTCGATATGCCGAGAGATCGCAGCAATCAGGTCGTCCTTTAGCACTTCCAAAACGGCAGGGGCGATGTCGGTGCGATCGTGCACCAGCACCAGCTTCAAGCGTTCTTTGGCTTGCTGGGCGCTTCGATTTTCCCGGCCCAGGAGGCGATCTAAAAATCCTGCCATGTCAGTTTCCTCCTGCGCGAATGCGGCGCACCAGCTTGCCCAGGAAACCGCCTTCATGATCCATGTTCAAGAAAGGCACCTCTTCGCCGCGCAATCGTCGGGCGATATTACGAAACGCCTGACCAGCCCTGCTCTTCCCATCCAAAGCCACTGGCGTACCCCGATTGGAGCTGGTCAGCACCATCTCATCATCCGGGATCATTCCCACCAGTTCGATGGCCAGCAATTCCAACACATCCTCCACGGCGAGCATGTCTCCACGCCGCACCATGTCGGGTTTGATGCGGTTCACCACCAGACGAGCAGGGCCCTTCTCTTCGGCTTCGATCAACCCGATGATGCGATCTGCATCTCGCACCACAGAGACCTCCGGGTTGGTGACTACCAGCACAACATCCGCGGGAGCAATGGCATTACGAAAACCGCGTTCGATGCCGGCCGGAGAATCGATCATGATCCAGTCGAATTCCGGGCGCAATTCGTCGCATAAACGCACCATGTCGCTGGGTGAGACAGCGCTCTTATCGCGAGTTTGCGCCGCTGGAATGAGATACAGTTCGGGCAAGCGCTTATCGCGGATCATCGCCTGGCGCAGGCGGCATCGCCCCTCGACCACATCCACCAGGTCGTACACGATGCGGTTTTCCAGCCCCAGCACAACATCCAGGTTGCGCAATCCGATATCGGCGTCAATGCACACGACCTTGTCGCCAAGCTGGGCTAGCGCAGCGCCCACATTTGCCGTGGCGGTGGTCTTTCCAACACCCCCCTTTCCAGAGGTGACGGTGACAACTTTGCCGCTCATAACTTCTCCCTCTTCGGAACCCATGGTTCGGCCACCACCTGGCCGTTGATGATGCGCGCCATTTCAGGCTGAGGCTTGCCGCGCCGCTTCGGAGCAAGGGCAATTTGTCCTGCGATACGCAACTGCGTGGGAGATAGATCTAACGCGCAGACCACTGCCTCTTCATTACCTTCTGCGCCGGCGTGCACCAAACCGCGCAACCGACCCCAAACTACCACATCTCCGCTGGCGACCACCTGCGCCCCTGGATTGACATCTCCAATGATCACCACATGACCGGCGTGTTCCAGGCTGTAGCCGGAACGCAACGTGCGACGTACCAGCACTGCGCTTTCGCCACCATGCAGCGACGTATCCACCGGCGTCACGCCCCGCTCGACGCGCGGGCGATTGCCCAGATGTGTAGCCAGACCAAAGGATTGCGCCGAACGTACGGTGGTGGGCGAGCTGCTCAACACTGCCCATAAGGTCAATTGACGATCGGCGATCTCTTTACTGAGCTGACCCAGGTCGGCGGCTTTCAGGATATGGTTGCCGACATCCAGAGCCAGACGAGCGCCGCGCAAAAACCCCGCTTGTTGGTCAAGGTGTTGCAGCAAGGCGCGTCGTACATCGCTCCAATCGCCGTCGCCCAACGTGACCAACAGCCCCTCGCGGATGCCTTTGATCTGCACCATTGTGCTTGTATCTTGCGTTCCTTCCACCCAGGCGGTCTCCGTCATGAGATGATCTTCGATTCCTGACGGGGCGCAAGGATCGTTCTCCTGGCTCGCGTCAGAGTATCCGTGATTATAGCACGAAGATTAATCAACTGTTGAGTAAAGCGCCCGCGCTCGGATTTTGTCGAAGGGCGCGTGAGGTTGTAGAAATTTCTATAAAGCGAGGCAAGAGAGCGCCGAGGTTCGTGCTTCATTGGACTGGGGGTGCAGTGTCAATGTTCTTCAGTTCGAAGTAGGTTTCCAATACCCGGCGAACAATGGGGCCGGCCACTGTAGCGCCTTCGGTGCCGTTATATACATAAGCCACCACGGCAATCTCCGGGTTCTCCAGCGGGGCAAAAGCCACCGTCCAGGCGTGAGAAGGCCAGTTGCCGGGGATGCAACGGTTCAAGGCGTTGGCGTATTTGTCGCAATACTCGGCAGTGCCGGTTTTCCCGGCGGCGGAGATCGTTTCGCCCTCAAAAATCTTCGCCAGCGTGCCCTCGGTGACCGCCAAACGCATCCCTTCTTTGATCTTCTGGAATACCCAAGGAGCGACGGTCTTCATTTTGCCTGGGATCGGCTCGCAGCCGCGGATGGTGGTTTCGCCGTATTCTTGAATAACCGGGTCGGTGGTCAGATCCCATTTGACGATTGGCTGAAACGGTGAAACTTGCACGCTATCCGGTGTGGGTTGTTCGACCAGATCGCCCTCTGGTGTACGCCACATAGGGACCACATTGCCTTCATTATCCAGCACTTCGCGCAGCAAGGTGGGTTGCATTAGCTTGCCGTCGTTGGCAATCGTAGCCGCGGAGAGCAACACCTGGATGGGGGTGGCTAAGACATATCCTTGCCCCACGCTGGCGATATATGTATCGCCAGAGGACCAGCTTTCTGCCTGATTGATGCGTTTCCAGGTGGGGTCCGGAACAAGGCCATCTTCTTCATCCGGCAGACCAATCCCCGGCGCCTGGCCATAGCCTAATGCGCGGGCATAGGTGCCCAGGCGGCAAATGCCCAAACCGCCGTTTGGCACTTCGTCTTTATAACCACCGCCCAACTTATAGAAATAGACGTTGCTCGAATTCGCCAGCCCATGAACGAAATCCTGATGCCCGAAGCCAGCTTTGTTCCAGTCAACGAATTCGCGCGCCCGCCCCGGATCATTGGCGTAGTATCGCTCGGTCACTTCTAGCTTGGGCGGCGTTGAAATGATCTGATCGGGCGTGACAACCCCTTCGTTGAGCGCCCCAACGCTGGTCACCAGTTTGAACACCGAACCCGCTGGCAGCACATCCCCGACGGCGTGATTCAACAGGGGGTTGGTGGGATCATTCACCAGTTGATTGTAGTAATAGGCGGGGATGAAGCGCGCCATACGGTTGTTTTCGTAAGTCGGATACGAAACCATAGCCAGAATTTCGCCCGTCTTGGGGTTCATGGCGATCACGACGCCGCTGGAATAACGGATTTCATTGAAATACGCATTCCAATCATTGATCTCGTCCACCAGGATTTCCAGGGCTGCCTGCTGCAAACGGGTGTCAATGGTCAGACGAATGCTATTCCCCGGACGAGGAGGAATGGGCGGCGCGACATCGCGCACTTCCTGACCCGCCACATCCACCTGCACAACGCGTTGACCATTGCGTCCGGCCAGCAGATCTTGATATTGTAATTCCAGTCCAGCGTACCCCACCTTGTCCCGGTTTGGCACCAGCCCGCGTTCTACATAATAATCCTCTAAAGCGGCCGGCACTGGTCCCAAGAATCCAATAAACGAAGCAGTCACAGAACCGGTCGGATATTCACGGATCGGCTGGATTTCTACGTCTATGCCGGGCCAATCCGCCTTTTTCTCGCGGATCACTTTCGCAACTCGCTCGTCAATATCGCAGATAGTTGGCACTGCTTGATAGGGAGTGGAGGTTTCGGCGTATTCGGCGATTTGGGCAATCCCATGATCGGAGACGCAAGGCACGTAGGGGTTTTCTGCGCTGATTTCATTTCGATTCACCGGGACGCCGATGAGAGCGGATAGCTGGCGAAAGATCTCCTGGGTAGCGCCTGGGTCATCCGGCAAGTCGGCTGCTCTAACGACTACATTGTAGGAAGCGACGTTGCGCGCCAGGATGACTCCATTTCGATCATAGATTAAGCCGCGTTGGGCAGCGATGTTGATCTCCTGGGTGCTATTCTCAGCGGCTTTGGCGAGCCATTCGTTGCCTTGCAGCACCTGGAGAACAAATAAACGAAAGATGAACACCGCAAACACCATGGCGACCACGACAATAAACGCCAGAATTCGGCGTATAGATATTTCATTGCGTATAGTAGGTTGTACAGTCATATCCGATAAAATATTCTATATAGTTTTGCGATTACATTTCCAGCGACTGCGGATATAACCATCTTGCCAGATCGTTAAACATCGCGTACATTGGAATTGCCAGCACCAGGTTCAACAAGATGCTGGGTAGAGTGATCAGGTTGATGGCTTCCCAAAATGGCAATGGTGTATCCACCAGCCGCAAGGCGAGAATTTCCACCAGATGAACAAGCAGCGTGCCAAAGAATGTGGCAAGTAACATCGCCAGGATTGGCAATTGCCATACTCGTTGCCGTAGCATTACAGCCAGTGCGACGGCAAGCAAGTAGCCAACCAGAATCGCACCAAAAGGCGCCGCAGAAACATAGCCAACGAACAACCCTGCCAGGACGCCCCATGACCAGGCGGTGCGCACAGGCTTTTGAATCCCCCAGGCGATGATTGCCACCAGGATCAGATCGGCGGTGCCTTGCAAGATGCGCATATGGCTCACCATTGCAGTTTGCAAGATGATCAATCCGCTGAGGATCGGAAAGGCAATGAAAAACGCCATAGACTTTCTATTCCATGCTCAAGACCAATTCCCGATTATCACGGCGCGCCTGGGGTGGGAAAAAGCGGGCTGATATCCACCGGACGGAAATTGACGATAATCAGCACAATCTCCAGACGGCTGAAATCCACGGTTGGCTGAACATCGGCGGTCTGAAACAAATCTGTTTCCTTGCGGTTCACATTGGAGACCTGACCAATCAGGATGTTTGCCGGGTAATTGCCGCCCAAACCAGAGGTGAGCACCAGATTGCCTATTTCCACCGAGGCTTCTTGGGGGATCATGTCCAAAGAAAGCTTGCCGGTGACGCTGCCGACTAGAATACCCTCAGCCGCCGTAGGCTCCAAACGAATGTTGACCGATGAATCGGGATCGGTGATCAATTGCACCCGAGCTGCGCCAGCTGTTACCGCCGCCACCCGCCCCACCAATCCTTGAGCGGTGACCACCGGCATACCACGGCGTAAACCATCATCCGAGCCGCGATTGATAATTACATACTTCACGAAAGGGCTGGGGTCGCGGCCGATGACCGAAGCCGCGACATATCGGTTTTCGGGGTGGGCGCGGGCGAAATCCACCAGCGCCGATAACACCCGCGTTTCGGCGAGTTGTTGTTGCAACTCAATGACTTCGGATTGCAAGCGGGAAACCTCTGCTTCCAACTCCAGGTTGCGCTGGCGCAAGCGGGCAATATCCTGTGGCGAGCTGAGATAATTTTGGATTGTCTGGTATCGCAACGCAAGCCAGGTCTGCGCGCCGATCAACGGCCTCAACAACACCCGGCTTGCCGGCGTCAGATACCCCCCCAACGCCAGGGCAATCAAGCCGATGATGATCAGAGCCAACACCAGGCTCTGTAATGAGAAAAACGACGAAGATCGCATCAGTTGTGGCGCGTGCTACCGCGCTCTAAGCCCACCAGCAGGCGCTTGAGGGACTCATAATCCTCCAAAATCATACCCGCGCCGCGTGCCACACAACTCATGGGGTCATCCGCCACCCAACACCGAATATGAAGTTCTTCCATCAGGCGCTTATCCAACGCCTGCAACAGAGCGCCGCCGCCAGACAAGCAAATACCTGCTTCCATTAAGTCGGCGATGATCTCTGCGGGAGCTTCGTCCAATGCATCTTTGATCGTCTCGATAATCACCTGAACCGAACCCGCGATGGCTTCGCGCACTTCTACAGAAGAGATTTCGATGGCTTCGGGGAGACCCGTAATGAGATTGCGGCCGCGCACCAGCATTGTTTTTTCTTCAGGGAGATGATAAGCAGAACCAATGGCAATTTTCACCTGTTCTGCCATGCGCTCGCCGATCAGAAGGTTATATTTATTACGCACATACTGCACAATATCTTGATCCATTTCGTCGCCCGCGACCCTCAGCGAGCGTGAGATGACTACCCCGCCCATAGATAGGATCGCCACCTCGGAGGTGCCGCCCCCAATGTCTACGATCATGCTGCCGCGCACATCGTTGACCGGCAAGCCCGCTCCCAAAGCAGCCGCAACAGGCTCTTCGATTAAGCCGACCTCGCGCGCTCCGGCGGACATGGCTGCGTCGTAAACAGCCCGTTTTTCTACTTCCGTGACGCCGGATGGAATACCCACAATCACCCGTGGACGCGGCACGGGCACAATGCTTTGCTCATGCGCTTTACCGATAAAGTACTCTAACATCGCCTGGGTGATCTCAAATTCTGAAATTACGCCATCCCGCAGTGGGCGAATGGCAACCACATTAGCTGGAGTGCGCCCAACCATCTCGCGCGCTTCTGCACCAATTGCCAGCGGCTCGCGGGTGCGTTTATTGATCGCCACCCAGGAAGGCTCATTAATAGTAATTCCTTTACCACGGACATTGACCAACGTGTTCGCTGTGCCCAGGTCAATTCCGATATCTAGCGAGAATAAACCTAATAACCAATCGAATGGTTTAAACGCCAATTTGGGCTCCTCAGCCGTTATTGGTGATATTCTCCCAACGGCTAATTCTGTCCATGCGGTTTTTTGAAGTCGCGCCCAATTTTCTTAGAGTGCGAATTAACGCTTGGGATTATACCATTGAACCCCGATAAGCTAAGGGCTTGAGAAGGACGGCACAAATCACAAGATGCAGCCAACGGTGCAACACACATCGCCGGCTGCATCTTGTTGTGGTGAGCCTTTAGAACATCAAGCTGTTGACCATTTCAATCGTATCGCGCGGTGGCCGGATGCGACGTTCGGGCAGGCGATTGAGCGGAGTTTCAGTCAGATGATAGATATCGCTCAGCGTGGGCTGATCTTCATTGATGTAAATCAATCCGGTGAGCAGCCATTTCTTGGCGTTGGCTTCTTCTAGGATGCGCATCGCCTCTGAGCGATTGCGCGGATCGTAGTCGCGATCCAATTTCTTCAAGATGACGCGCGATCCGTCATGCAGAGTTACTTCGGTCGTTTCGCCCTCGTCATATTCCACCATAATTTCTTCCACGCGTGGGACAAACGAAAGCTCGTGCAACGCCACTTCGTGTTCCTTGCCCCAGGCGTAGGAATGCATCGAATCGTCTTTGTTGTTGAAGGTAACGCAGGGGCTGATAATATCTAACACGGCGACGCCGCGGTGCGCAAGAGCTGCCTTAATCAGCTCCTTTACCTGTTTGGGATCGCCGGCGAACGAACGGGCGACGAATGTGGCATGGCCGACGATGGCTTCCCAGGCGATGTCCACCGGAAGATAGGGGTTTGTCCCCTGACCCTTTAGAGAGAGCCCCTCGTCGGCGGTGGCAGAAAACTGACCCTTCGTCAGGCCATACACCCCGTTGTTCTCCACGATGTACACCAGATCCAGGTTACGGCGCAACACATGCTTGAATTGCCCCATGCCGATACTCGCGGTATCGCCATCGCCGCTCACACCCAGGCCGTGAAGCGTGTGATCCGCAAAAAGGGCGCCAGTTGCCAGAGAGGGCATACGCCCATGCAGTCCGTTGAAGCCGAAGGAGCGATTCAGGAAATAAGTAGGGCTTTTGCTGGAACAGCCGATGCCGCTGAATTTGACAATGTTCTCTGGGACGATGTTCATTTCGTAGCAGGCGGCGACGATCTGGCTGGAGATGGAATTGTGGCCGCAGCCCTGGCACAAGGTGCTGGGGTTGCCGCGATAGTCCGCCTTGCTTAACCCTACGAGATTAACCTGCAAACGAGAAGAGGTAGCTTGTTCAGTCATCGTTTATTCCTCCGCCATTAGCGAGGCGAATTTTTGCTTGCTTTCCAGATCTTCGACCTTGTTCGGCCAGGCAAGGATCGCCTCGCGCACGAAACTGGCGCTCAGCGGCAAACCATCGGTGTAGGCGATGGATCGCAGCCGGGTGGCCAGATGAGGGTATTCCAGGGTGAGTAGTTGATGGAGCTGTCCATCACGGTTCATCTCCACCACATAAACGATCTCGTGGTTGGAAATGAATTCGCCCACCTCATGCGCGAAGGGCAGCGCTCGCACCCGCAAATAATCTGTTGGGATGCCCCTTTGCGCCAGGTGATGGCGGGCTTCCTGGATCGCCGGGGTGGTGGAACCAAAGGCGATGATCCCATATTGAGCGCAATCCATGCAATCTACTTCTGGCGCTGGCAGATATTGGCGGGCGGTTTCGAACTTCCGCTTCAGACGGGCTAACAGATCGCGCCAAACCTGATTATCTTCGCTATAGCGGGCGTTCTCATCATGCCCGGTGCCGCGGGTAAAGTAAGCTGCTGCGGGATGGCGGTTGCCGGGCAGAGTGCGATAGGGAATGCCATCGCCGTCCACATCGCGATAGCGCGCCCACTCTCCCTTGAGCCGTTCCAGGTCTTCCTCCCAAAGCACCTTGCCGCGATCCATGGGGGTGTCGGGATAGCGGAAAGGTTCGGTCATCCACTGGTTCATGCCAAAGTCCAGGTCGGAAAGCACAAAGACTGGCGTCTGAAGGCGCTCGGCAATATCGAAGGCGCGCCAGCCGAACTCGAAACATTCGTTGACCGAACCGGGGAGCAAAATGATGGATTGTGTATCGCCATGGCCGATGAAGGAAACAAAAGTCAGGTCGCCCTGAGCAGTGCGGGTGGGGAGCCCTGTGCTGGGCCCCACACGTTGGACGTCCCAAATGACCAGAGGTACCTCGGCGAAATACGCCAGGCCGGCGTATTCTGCCATCAGGCTAAGTCCCGGTCCAGAGGTAGAGGTCATGGCGCGCAACCCCGCCCAGCCCGCGACAACCGCCATCCCAATGGCGGCCAGCTCGTCTTCAGCCTGAACTACGGCGTAGGTATTGCGCCCCGGTTCTTCGGGGTCTTTGCGCAGGATCGGCAGGTATTCCACCAACGACTCGGCCAGGCTGGAAGCAGGTGTGATCGGATACCAGGCGGCAAACTGAACGCCGCCATAGATGGCGCCCAGCGCCGCGGCGGTGTTGCCATCCGCCATGATGTAGCCCTCGGTGGCGCTCATCGGCTCCACGCGGTAGGGGTCCGTCTTGGTTAGGTTTTGGCTTGCCCATTGGTGCGCCGCCTGGACGACGCCAAAGT
>DYGV01000078.1:14466-17670 GCA_020724505.1 Anaerolinea thermophila | reverse complement strand
ACAGGTGGGCGTGCAGGTCGGCGTATAACACAGTGAAATAGGGAAATTCCGTAATGGGTTCAACGTCTCCTGGGGCAGGGATCGCCCGGCTGGGGATCCAATACCAATCGCCCACGCCATAGGGCAGGCGCGCCCCTTTCAAAACCTCGACGAAGCCGCGAATCGTCCACACCCAAAGCGTGGGCAGAGCCGCCCCGTCAATATTCCCGCCGGGCGCGGCCACCCGCTGGAATCCCTGATAAAGCATACGCAGCGTGCCAAGATTGCCCAGCACCGCCATACCCAACGCAGCCGCCAGGCCGGGGATATAGGGCGAAACTCTTCCCGCCTCTGCGGGCGCATCCTTTGCTGCGCGGCGCGCCGATGCGCTTTGCGCCAGGTTCCAGGCGGCAGAAAAAGCGCCCAGGGCGATCAGGCTGAACAGAGTGGGCAAGATGAGGTTATAAGCCACCGCAGGAACAATGCCCAGCAACTTCACCGGCACGCCGACCAGGACAAAGCCGTAATAGTAATAGTTCAGGTAGCCGCCGGCGTACCAGGGGTCGTAGGGCGGAAAGCTTACGCTCTTCAGCACCGCGTTGAAGTAAGAAAAGTCCATGGGCTTTTCGCCGCCCTTCCAGGGATGCCACAGATCCGGGTTGCCCAGGCGTATCAGCAGGAATACAACGAAAAGGGCCAGGCTCAAGCCCTCGACGCTCAGGAAATATTTGCCTTTCTGGCGCAGTTCGGAACGAATTTCGCCCCATTGCCGAGCGTAAAGCCAGGCGCTGACGAAAGCCATCCCCAGCAAGAGGCCCCCGATGGTTAATTTCGTTGCCGGAATGCGGAATGAACCAGCCAGCCACACCAGATAAGACAGGAGGAGCATACCGGCGATACGCGCCAGCGGGTAGCCGCGGTCGTCCAGCCCAGGCGCAGCCAGGCGCAGCAATGGATAGGCTATCCAGCCCAGCAAGGTTATGGTTAGATACCAGATTACCACCGCCAGAATCGGGTGCCGATTGTGCAGGGCGTTGACGTTGAAAAGCTCGCTCCACGTGCCGCCTGCTTGCTGCTCTGCCCAACGCTCGGCGGGCAGTTCCAGGTTGCTGGGATATGAGCCTGCTCGCAATGGGGCGACGCGGATAACCTTCGATAAATCCACCGACTCTAAAATGGCGCGCGCTTTCTTCGAGTCATAATCGCCGGTCTTCTGGAAGATGAATACTTTTGGATGATCATAAACCGTGAAGGCTTCTTCCGCAAACTGGTCGTTCAACCGGATCGGCCCCAGACGCGGCTCGGAGGTGAACACCTTGACCAGTTCAAACCCCAGGTTGCCTTTGAACATCCCCGGCTCGGCGATGCGATAACAGTACTCCACCGACATCTCGCCGGGACAGCCCAACAGGTTGCGGTAATAGACAGTGGTCATTGGGAAGCGTTCCGGCAGGCGCGGCAGGCTGCCCCATTGACGGCTGGAGCTGATCAAAATGTAGTCGGCCTCATCCAGGATGCGCAGGAAACGTTCGCGCTTTTCGGGATTTTCATCCCAGTACATGTTGAAGTTCAGTTCCAGGGGATAGATGCCGCCAAACCCATCGTATCCGTCTATGCGCAGCGGCAGACCATCGTCCCATTCGCCCTCATTGGCTACCCCCAGGCCACTGAGCATAATCGAAGCGTTTTGTGGTAGTTCCAGGCTCAAACGGTAGGTTTCGCCGCCATTGACCCGGATAGGCGCGCCCAGGTTCAGGATGACCTCCCCGTTATCGGCAACCTCTTGCAACTGTAACGAGGAATAGATGGTTTCGCCGTCCGACTGCAAGCCGCCAGCGGATTCGACAACGGATTCGACAGTTATGCTCAAACTCTCTGGGCGAGTCAGCAGGCGCATATCAGAGGCCGCCCGGATGCGCAACTGGTTCAACTGGCCGTTGAATTGCGGACGAAATTCGTAGGTTGGATGAGCTGCGGATTGCGGCTGAACAGGTATGGTGGGCAAGCTCTGGCTCGTCGAAATGTCCGGCTCGGTCACCAGCGGGGCGATGGTCGCCCAAACCTCGCCGCTAAAGCCAGATACGAGAGCGGGAGCGCTTTCCACTTCAAGGCTAAGAACGTACGACTGCCCCATTTCCAACTGGATGGGCGCATCCAGCGCCAAGACGTAGCTTTTGCCGCGTGGATCCTCCCCCGCAGCCAGGTCGTCTTGCATGGTCGCCGTCGCCAGCGGGGCGGCCGGCGAATCGCTCTTCGCCAGGGCGAGCTTCAAAGTCGTCATCCGGCTCAGGCCGCTTTCATCCCGCACGCGGGGCAAGATGATCTGCGTCAGCATCCCGCTCGCTTTTGGGGCAAAAGTGGTGACAAAAGGCGTCGTCGGCGTGATGTGTTGGGTGTAGGGGAAAGGCAAAATCTGATGATAAACGCCGTCGCCGGTCTGAATCGGCAAAGTGATTGGCCCAGGGATGTTCTGGTAGATCCAGCGGGAGGCGGCGATGCGCGTAATAGGGCGGGTGTAGATGCGCGAGAAGGCGTAGGCGTATCCGTACGTGGCAAGCAGAACCACGCCGGCGAGCAGGATGGCCGCTGGGCGCGTCCACCGCCGGCGATCTGGTTTGCGCGCCGAGAAGGTCTCTGCATCTTGGGATGCATTCGTTGCGCCGGACTGGCGCAGATGGAATAAAGCCTGAATCGCCCAGGCAGCAAAAATTGCCAACGTCGGGTAGATCGGCAACTGATAGCGCATTGTGGGGTTGAGCTGGATGGATTGCCAGACGAAGTAAGCCGCCGTCCAGCCCCAAATCAGGCCATGGACAAGCCATTCCTCTCGCCTCGTTTTCCAGACGGTCAGCAGCCGCCATCCCACCCACAGAAAACCCATCCAGGCCAGAGCGCCTAACGGCAACCCCAACCCCCACAAAGTCAGGTTCTGAAATGAAAACCAAATCGGCCGGCGCGCCCATTGCATATTGGGCGGGAAATCGAAATCCGGGCTGGCCTGAGCGCGCTGCGAGCGGATGTTCTCCACCCATTGAGGGTTGGGCTTCAGACCGAAGAAGCCCGGCCCGCTGAAGGCATACGGTTGCAACAGGCGGAACACCAACACACTGATAAACGCCGCCAACGCCAGGTGCGCAAACCAACGCGGCAAATGTTTCTCGCGCTCCTGCGCCGGCGCGCGCGCCAGCATGATGAGCATCGCCGCCGGCAGGGTGAAGGCGACCA
>DYGV01000078.1:14229-14456 GCA_020724505.1 Anaerolinea thermophila | reverse complement strand
GACAGCCATGCCCAGGGCGACGCCGAAGGCCACACTGGGCCATAACAGTGGCTCATCCACCCGGCTGCTGGCGACTTGCACGGCAAAGTACAGCGCCAGGGTGGAGAAAAACGTGGTGAAGGTGTCCATGGTGAAGAAGTGCGACTGTTGGATTTGCAACACAGCCGCGGCGGAAAAAGCCATACCCAGCAGTCCCACCCATCTTCCATAGAGACGCCTGCCAATCA
>DYGV01000078.1:2812-14219 GCA_020724505.1 Anaerolinea thermophila | reverse complement strand
CCCGCCACGATCTCGGATTCACCTGCCGCCACGTCAAAAGGCGCCCGGTTTGTCTCCGCGACCCCGGCGATCAGGTACACCAGGAACACCGTCCCCAGATCTGCCAGCGCAGAGAGCATCCGCCCCATATCGGTCATTTCCTGCCAGCCTGAGCCGCCATAGACCCATTCAACCAGATAGCGGGTCACGAACATGGGGAACGTGCCATAGACATAAAAGCCGTGCCCGCGATTGTGCGGGTTCAGGCTGGAGTTGGCGGTGTCAAAATACGCCGCAAGGCTTTCGACCGGCTGGATGTCTGTGCCTACCCAGACCAGAAAGCGTTCATCAGGGTGCAAAAACTGATATTCGCCCCAATCCAGCCCGGAGAAACGGAAAAAAGCGGCTACGCCTAAAATGAGTAAGACGAGTATGGTTTCAAGGGTCGCGTCGGTGAAGCGCCTAATCGGCGAAGAGGGCAGTTGAGTAGAGGTCATAAGAGCAATTCAGTCGGTTGTAGATCCAGGTTCAGAGGATTGCGGCGGGACGAAAAACAGGCGGAACTCCTTGGTCGGCGTCTTTGACGGATAAAAGGACAACCAACCTTGCGGATACATCTGGCGCAAGGCGTCCGCCGCCGCCTGATCGTCTTTGTTGAGGATGAATAACTTGGCGCGCGTATCTGGCAAGGTGGTCTCCAGCTCATCAACGAACAGCTCGTAATCTCTCCCCGGAAAACCAGCGTTCAGCGCCACCAGGCGAGTATCTACCCAATGGGGATAACCCATCACCCAGACGGTATCCGGGCTGCCGATGGTTTCGGCGAACTCTTTGGCGATAGCGCCGATTTCGGATGAGTTCCAGGAGGCCATGCGGTATTGTTGATAATGATCGTCAAAGACCAGTTGATAATCCTGAACGGCTGCCAGTCCGATGAGCAGGACGGCGAGCGCCCATGCCAGGCGCGCGCCCTGCAGGGTTTTAGTCGCCGCTTGAATGCTATTGATCAGCCCGTCCAGGGCAAAGCCGGCCATCAGAAACACGGGGATCATCGCTCCGCCGGCGCGGTACAGGTTGGGGTTCTCGGCGGGGAAAGCCAGCGCCAGCGTGGAAGGGATTTGCAGCAACGGGATCGAGATCAGCAAGAATAGATCCAGCCAATTGCGTTTTCTTACATAACGTATCAGCAGCGCGGCCGCGCCCAGGTAAAACAACCCGCCGGCGACGACGCCCAGCGCCGGCCGGTGCGGGATCGAGATCGGCCAGATCTCGCCGTTATCCACGCTGAACATCGCCAGCGCCCGCCAGGTGTTCTTGAGGAAAATCCAGGGCGCCGGCTCCTCCAGCGGGCGTTCCACATCGCCAATGCGCGACAGCGTGCGAAACAAAAAGGCGTCCGGTTCTGCCAGGCCATAGCGCAGCATGGGCAGGAACAACACCAGGCTGATAGCTACCACCGCCAACAGCGAGGCGACGACGAAGCGCAGGCGCGTCATGGAGCGATTGTGAAGCCAATACAACCCAAAGGCTACCAACACCACAAATGGCAAGATGCGGTCTGGGGTATAGCCATAGAACCCGACGCCCAGCGCAACGCCAGCCAGGATGAAGTCATTGCGCCTGCCGGCGCGCAGGCCACGCGCCAGGTAGTACAGGGTCGCTGCGGTGAACAGGAAGTAGAAAGGCAGACGCAAGCCAAAACGCGAGACGACGTTCGGCCAATACGCCACCCCCGCCAGCAAAGTCGCCAGCCAGGCAAGCCGCTGCCCGCCCAGTTCGATGCCCAGACCGAAGAGGAAGGGCAACGCCGCCAGGCCGATCAACACTGAGGTCAGCTTGAGCAACATAAAGCCCAGAGGAATGTTGAACCATGAGTGAAGGGCTGCGTTCAGGTAAAAGATCAGCGCCTCCCTCCCGCCGTTGGTAGGGAAAAAGATCAGGCGCTGACCGTTCAGCACGCGCAACACATCCAGGATTTTCTCGGCGTGGTCGCTGTTCATTTCCGGCGGCACTTCTACCAGGCGGTAAAAGCGGAAGAATAAGATCGTCGCGATTGCCAGACAGCCGGCGAGGGTTTGCAGGTTGATGGTTATCGTCCAACTGCGCAGTTGAAACATAGCCCACAAACGATCTTGCCAGGGCGGCGCAATCCAGAACGCCCGCACGATGAACGCCAGCCCGGCGAGCAGCAGGCCAAGATTGAGCAGATTGAACTCCAGCCCGCCAAAGGCTGCGAAAGCGAGAATCGAAAATGCCAACCCCACCGCCAGATCGAACAGGTTGAGCCGCGGCGCGTCCAGCGTTTCCGCGCTCGGCCGGGGCAATGCAGCCTGCCATTCGCCGCTCACGGCGGCCCATGCCAGCGCGGCCACAGCCAGCAGCAAAAAAAAGCCCCCCAACATCAGAAAAGGGCTATCGCCCAGTCCCATACTTGCCTGAGCGAACAACGCCAACAACAGGGCGGCGATGCTCTTCAAGGGCAAGCGGTGCGCCTCTACAGCCGCCTCTTTGGCCTGCGGACGTTCAGGCCTTACCGCAAGCTCAACCGAGGGCGCTTCGGGTTCTGGCGGCAACTCAACCCGTGGATATTTCTGCGGATTCAGCCGCGATTTTATGTAATCCAGAATGCTGGGTTCTTCCATAAGCTTTCGGTTGCGGCGCGATCTTTCAGACCCCTGATTATAAACCAATCCATCCTATAACTTACGGGCGACGTAAAAAGTGCATACGCCGTCGGGACATTCTTGTGGAAAATAGCGCCGGCGGGTGTAACGTTCGGTCAGCCCGAGGTTCCAACGTTGAGGAACCAAGATCCATCTTCCGGTAAGCCAGTGGCTGACCAGCGAGGGCAAGCCGAAATAATGCCCCCATTCGGTGACATGCAAAGCCTGCGGCGGGTAATAATGCCAATAGCGTTCCAGAGCAAAGCCGCAGCGTTCCAGTCTGGCCTGCCATACTTCCGGCGGATCGCAGTGATAATGGCGCGAAATACGGTTGAAAAAGCTGCGATAGGCATCCGCTAATGGATGCAGGCGCGCCCGATCCAGGAAATTGCTCAGCGACAAATTTGCCAGGAAGCGATCATTGGGGCCGCAGAAGACGAAGGGAGCACCTGGCTTGAGCACCCGCGATGTCTCTGCCAATACATTTTCCACCTGCGGGATATGCTCCAACACCGAATTGCTCAGAGCGCTGCCGAAGGCAGCGTTGGGGAAAGGCATCCGCTGACCGTCGCCCAGCGTCAACAGGCGATAGCTTTGTCGCCGGCGCGCCTCGGCCATGGGTTTCGGCCATGGGTCAATGCCCACATCAATGGGCTGATCGAAGGCCACGCTGGCGAAGTGGCCGTCGCCGCTGCCCACATCCAGGATCGGGCGAGGCAAGTCTAAATCAGCATAGAAACTGGCTTCTACGGCGCGCATCAAGGCGCGGAAGTAAGGTAATTCCTGCAAGTGAAGCCAGAGATAGTCTTTAGGCTGCGCTGGCTGCATCGCGTCCATAGACTATTAAACGTACGGTTGTTGTCGGATGGCAATATAGGTTTGCACTTTCGCCCCGCTGCGCGCCAGTTCGAAGATCCTTTCATATTCTTCGGCCACCGCCTGCGGCGTGGAGAGGCGCAGCAGATTTTCCGGCTGTCCGCGATAGCGGTCAGGGTTTTCCAGGATGGCAATAATCGCCTCAGCCAGCGCCTGGCTGTCTCGCACGGGGATGATCAGACCGGCGCCGGTCTTGGTCGCCGGCACGCGCACCCCCGGCAGGTCGGAAGCCACTACTGGCGCGCCGCAACTCATCGCTTCCACCTGCACCATGCCAAACGACTCGGTGCTGTTCAGGCTGGGCAGCGCCAGCACCTCGCACTCGTGAAAGAAAACAGCCATTTCCTCCGGCGAGGCAATCCCCAGGAATGTCCAATGCTCTTTGAGCGGTTCAATCATTGCGAGCACACGCCGCCCATATTCTTCTTCTCCAACCACATTCTGATAAGGGCCGACAAAAAGCACCCGCGCCTGAGGAAAACGCTCTAAAACCCGCGGCAACGCCTGAACTAGAACCTCCACGCCTTTTTCGGTCGCAAGGCGAGCCGCCATGCCAATCACCCGTTGACCAGGCTGGAGGGCGTATTTCTCGCGAAAAGCGGCGCGCTGCGCGGCAGTGACAGGCTCCACTTCCACCGGCGGGTATATTGGCAGCAACTTATCCAGATATTGACGCAGGAAAGGCGAATGTTCAGCGTAGTCACGCGTATTATGCACAATCACATTTGCCGCCCTGGCGGCGATATGATTGGTGAGGTTAGAGACGTGATTGGCAATGGAATGGACAAAACCGCGCGGCAGGCGCAAGTCGCAGTGATAGGTCAACACTACCGGCTTGCCCATCAGGCGACTGAGCAGTGCGATGTATGCGGCGTCGAACTGCGGCACGTGCAGATTAACCACATCGGCTTGCCGCGCCAGTTTCCATGCCCAAAGGGGCATGGTGGGCATGATGACGCCTTTGCTGATGTGAAACAGCACATCTGGCCGAACCACCTGCACGCCGTCGCAGCGTTCATGCTTCAACAGTCGTTTGTCAAAACGAGAGGTGAGAATGGTCACCTGGTGGCCGCGCGCCGCCAGGGCGCGCGCCTGGCGCTCAGCGTAGATCGTCAGACCCGAATAATGGGGGCGATAATAAGTCAACGCAATCAAAATACGCATAGAAATTAACCGGATTCTCCTGGCTTGGGAGGCGAAATTTGGCGCACTGCGCGAAAGACCCCAGACAACGTAAAACCATCTTTCAGCAAGGCAAACGCGCCGATCACGCCGGTGATCAGATAATTGGTCAAGTGCGCCGTCAAAGCCGCCGCCAAAGAAGTGGAAGCGTCCAACCTAAAGGCCGAGAGCGCGCCCATGATGGCAAGCTCCAGCACGCCGACCGCTCCGGGCGATGACGGCGCGGCAATGCCCAAAGCCATCACACTTACCGTGAACGGCGCCCAGAGCAGGCGCGATTGTGGAAAAAAGGCGCGCAGCAACACATAAAATTGACCGATCGCAATTGCCCAATTCAGAGTCATCAGAAAGAGAACCTTCAGGAAGCGTCGGGCATCCACCAGAGCAACCAGGCCGGCAAAGAAAGCCTCCAACTGTTGCGCGCCGATCAATTTGCGTAGCAGCGACCAGCGCATGGAGAGCGCCTCGAACTGTCGAAAAGCCCAGGCTTGATTGCGCGCCAGCAAGTGCAGCCCAAGCAGACCCACCAGCACCAACGCCCCAGCGCCGATTGCCGCTTCTTTAGCCAGGCCGCCGCCCACGACAAAAGGCAATGTGGTCAGCAATAACCCGGCTGCGAAGGCAACATCCATCGCCCGTTCGATAAGCACGGTCGAAGCCACCTGCAGGAACCCCAGGTTTGCCTTACGGCCAAGCAGGAAGGCGCGTCCGACTTCTCCCAGACGGAAGGGCAGCAGGTTGTTCAGCAGGTAGCCTTCGTTCAAAGTCAAAAACACCTGGCTATAGCTGGCCTGTTCTTGCAATAAGGCGCGCCAGACCAAACCACGCACCCCGATCCAGATCAGGCTGATGAGGAACAACAGAGCAATGAAGCCATAATCAGCCAGTTGCAGCGCCTGCATCAAGCGTTGGAGGTCAACCCAATAAAAGATGACCGTCAGCGCCAGCAGACTTACAGCAATGCCGGGGAGAATTTTGCGCCAATCCTGCCGCGTCAGGCTCATGCTGGGGCTAATCCTCTTGCAGACGCAGCACCGCTAAGAAGGCTTCCTGGGGGATTTCCACATTGCCCACCATCTTCATGCGTTTTTTACCACGCTTTTGTTTTTCCAAAAGTTTTTTCTTGCGGGTGATGTCGCCGCCATAGCATTTAGCCAGCACATCTTTGCGCAACGCCTTGACGTTAGCGCGAGAGATGACTCGTCCGCCGGCGTATGCCTGAATGGGGACGACGAACAACTGCTGCGGGATAATATCTTTGAGCTTGGAGATCGCCGCCTGACCCTTATGATAGGCATCCTCGCGATGAACGATCGTCGCCAGGGCATCCACTGGCTCTTCGTTCACCAAAATTTCCAGCTTCACCAGATCTTCTGGGCGGTATTCGGCGAATTGATAATCTAATGAAGCATAGCCGCGCGTTTTGGATTTTAGTTGGTCAAAGAAATTCACGATCAATTCGGAAAGCGGAATCTCAAACTGCAACAGCACCCGGTTCGGCGCTGGATATTCCTGACCAATGAAGACGGCGCGTCGTTGAGTAGCCAGATCCATTACCACCCCGTAGAAGTCAGTGGGGGTGAAGATCTGGATTTTCATCCACGGCTCGCGGATTTCGGCGATCAGGTCTTCTTTGGGCAGCTCCGCTGGCGAGTCGATCCGTACAACTTCGCCGCTGCGCATGAGCACCTCATACTCCACCGACGGCGCGGTGAATACCACATCCAGGTCGTACTCCCGTTCCAGCCGCTCCTGGATGATCTCCATATGGAACATGCCCAGAAAACCACAGCGGAAGCCAAACCCCAGCGCCTGCGATGTCTCCGGTTCGAAAACCAGCGAGGCGTCGTTGAGTTGCAGCTTTTCTAAGGCATCCTTTAAATCTTGATAGTCATCAGCCTCGGAGGGATAAACGCCGGCAAAGACCATTGGCTTGACCTTGCGATAGCCGGGCAGCGGTTCGGGCGCCGGGCGGGCGGCCAGGGTGATGGTGTCGCCCACGCGGCACTCGCGCACGGTTTTCAAGCCTGTGGCGATGTAACCCACCTCGCCGGCGGAAAGCTGGCCTGTGGTGCGCAAGTCGGGCGCGAAGACGCCGATTTCCACCGGTTTGATCGTTGCGCCGCTGGCCATCAACAATAGAGTGTCGGTCGGGCACACCTCGCCGTCCATCACACGCACATAAGCCACCACACCTTTGTAAGGGTCATAATGCGAATCGAAGATCAGGGCGCGCAACGGCGCCTGCACATCCCCTTTGGGCGGCGGTATGTGCTGAACGATGCTCTCCAGCACCGCTTCTACGTTCAACCCGACTTTGGCCGAAATGCGCAGAATCTGTTCGACGGGCGTTCCCAATAGATTGCTGATCTCCTCGGCGACTTCATCCGGCCGGGCGGAGGGCAGGTCAATCTTGTTGATCACCGGGATAATTTCCAGATCGGACTCGAGCGCCAGGTACAGGTTTGCCAGCGTTTGCGCCTCAACCCCTTGCGAGGCGTCCACCACCAGCAACGCGCCCTCGCAGGCCGCCAGGGCGCGGCTGACTTCATAACCGAAATCAACGTGACCAGGGGTATCAATCAGATTCAGCTCATAGGTCTTGTGATCTTGAGCTGTATAGTTCATGCGCACCGCCGAAGCCTTAATTGTCACCCCCTTCTCGCGCTCCAGATCCATGCTGTCCAGCACTTGCTCGGTCATCTCCCGCTCGGAAATGGTGCCGGTCAGTTGCAGCAGGCGGTCCGCCAGAGTGGATTTACCGTGGTCAATATGCGCGATGATACAGAAGTTGCGTATATGCTCAAGATTCATAGACGAATAGCAAGTATACCTTGATTCAGGCAGCAATCGTTAAAATAAAGCTAAAGTTTTGCGCAAACAAAAGGGGGTGAAAAGCCGCATCTCACGCCTGCAGGCGGCCATCTCCCGCGACCGCCTGCAGGATCGCCGGCGCAACATGGGTCAAATCCTTCAGCCCAGCGGTGAAGCGGCGGCGCGCCGGCAAGGCGCCGATCACCAAAGCAGGAGATGGGTTTTCGGTATGCCGGCGCGTGCTCAGATCTTCCAGATTGCCATGGTCGGAGGCGATCAAGATCAACCCTGCTTCATCATCCCAAGTTGCGAGCAAGCCCTCCAACACCCGGTCGAAGATCCCCAGCAGTTCACATGCGGCGTCCATATCCTGGCCGTGACCGACGTAGTCGCTCAGCCAGTACTCAAACAGCGAAAATTCACAGGCCAGCGCCAACCGCGCCAGGCGTTCACCGGCGGCGCGCGGCGAGATCAGCGGCGCGTCCTGTAGCCCCAGCCGCTGTCGCAGCCCCAAACCGGTGAAATCCGCAGCCACGGCTTCGCCGCGGCGCAGATCCTCCATATCTCGCAACCTCAGGCCGGCGCGCGTTGCTGCCAGAGCGATCGCTGCATAGATGCGACGGCCAGATTCAATGGCGGCAAAATACCCTGGTGGATAAGCGTTCAGAAAAGCCGCGCAACGTCCAGCGGCTTTGAGACGAGCGAAGAGGTTGCCATTGGAGACCAGGTCGGCAACCTGCGGGTTGGGTTTGGGGCCATAGTGATAACCCACTTCGCGCGGAATGTTGCGCCCAGTGAGCAGCGTGGCCTGTCCGGTGGCGGATTGCGGCAACCCGGCTACCCCCAGGCGAGCGTCCAGGGCAAGCAACGAGGCGCGTTTTCCTTCAAACGGCGCGGCCTCTGCCAGCAAGCGGCGTCCTTCCAGCAGCGCTTCCAGCGCAGGTAGGCGAGCGCGGGCAAAGGGATTGACCTGCGGATCATCTTTGCCCAGGCCGACGCCATCCATAAACAGGAAGAGCAGTTTCGTCATGGGCTGGTCTTATGCTGATAGGTGAGCCAAACCGAAGCCTGCTGACGGCGGTCAACGCCATCCTGGCGAGCAGCTAACCTTAAATGTTTTTCGAACAGCGCCAGATCTTCGGGGGTGATCCCATGGCCTCTTTCATTGCCCAGAAAGCCATAGAGCATGTAAACGCCGTTTTGCGACAGCAAAGCGGGCAGGTTTTCAATGTAACTGCGTTTGCTGGCGGACGTCAGGCTGTGGAAACAGCCGATGTCCAGGATAAGATCAAAAGGGCCACCGACGCCCTTCAGCCTGGCAACATCTCCCGGGCGGAAATCCACCTGTACGCCCGCCAGGCGCGCTTTGCGCTGCGCGGCGCGAATCGCCCGCCCGACGAAATCTATGCCCACCGTCTGCCAGCCGCGCTTCGCCAGGGTAATAGCGTTGGTGCCAGTGCCGCAGCCCAAATCCAGCGCCCGCCCCGGCGGATGGCTTTCGATGAACGCCAACAGTTCTGGTGGACTGACGCCCGTATCCCAGGGCGGCTTACGCAGATAGGAAAGATAATAGAATAATTTACGCTGAAGATTCATCACTTAGCTTGCAGCTTGTACAACCAATCTAGATGATTTTACTACGGATTCGGTTGAGAGACTCGGCGCAGACGGGCATCGGATGCGTCGAGTAGTTCTCAGCAGCGCTCGCCGCCCCAACGGGGCATAGCCAGCATCGGGAGCTGGAGGCATCCCAAATGCGAGGCATTGTTGAATTGCCTCGCACCTGATGCAAAGCTTACCCCGCACGCCCCTGCTGAATGGCGCGCTGCTGGAAGACGAGCGCCATGCGCTCGATCTCGCGCGCCTGGTCAGCAGTAAGCACCTGGGGAACGTGGCGCGCCAGGATTTGACGCGCCGCCTCGTTGGCGCGCTGGCGAATATCTTTGCCCTGATACAACCGCTGCCATTCGTCCCATGCCACGCGCGTCGTTAGTTGAGGATACCATTGGTGGCGGCGATAATTGCGCAACGTGTACTCATCGGTCAGGAACTGGCCGCCCGGGCCAGCGGCTTTGATCTGTTCCACGGCAAGCGTCTCAGGGCTGACCTCAATCCCCTGCGCCAGGCGAAAGGCGGCAGTGAGGATTTCGTTATCAATGACCGCCTGCTCATAGCTGGAGGTCAGCAGTTGATCCATCATGCCAAAAGCCAGGTGGATGAAATTCACTCCCGCCAGGCTCATCGGCGCAGCCTGCAACATGCGCTCATAACTGGCCTGACCATCCGGGATGCAGCTATCTACGCCGCTGCCGCCCTGAAAGGGTAAGCCGTAGAAATGCGCCATCTGCGCGCTGGCGCAATGTAGCAGCACCGCCTCTGGGGAAGAGGCCACATAACTGCCAGAACGCATGTTGAACCCGCCGGAGGCGACGGCAAAAATACACGGGTGACCCGGATCGAGCAATTGCATCAAGACAACCCCCGCCAGCACATTGGCAGTGTGTTCCACCAAAGCGCCGGCGATGGTAACCGGGCCGGTGGAACCCATCATGTTCGTGGCTTCGAGCCAGACCGGGATGTGGTAACGGGCGCAAGCCATCATCTCCTGCACGCGGTCGGCGGGATGCACCAAAGGAGAGATAAAGCAGATTACCATGCTGAAAATGGGTTGTTTCATCACCGCATCAACGCTTCCCTGGACGACTGCCGCCATTTCCACCTGATCCTCAACACTTTGCCCGCCCAGGCCCTGCGAGTAATAGTGTTTGCGAGAGTTTTGCAAGATGGTGGAAAACAGGATGCGATCAAACCCCGCCTGCGGAATATCCTGCGGCACAACCATGGCGTGCATGATATGCGCCTGCTCCAGGGCGTCGATCAGCCGGGTGAAATCAACCAGATCCTGTAAGGTCGCTGGGCGATGGTTGCCGTCCAAATCCAGGACGGAAAGCGCCGAAGAACCAGCCACGGTGTACACATCTTCCAGCGTCGCCAGCACATCAAAAGTTTCATCTGGAGCGTGCAGGCGGAAGGTGGATGGAGCAGTCTCCAGGGCGCTCATCAAAACCGCCTCAGGGATCTGCACCACGGATCGGCCGAAATCTACCCGACAGCCGGCCTGATGATAAACCTCCAGCGCCGGCCGCCACTCCACCCGCACACCCACCTCTTCCAGAATGCGCAAAACTGCCTGGTGAACCTGCTGAATCTCCTTCTGACTCAACAATTGCAACCACTTGCTTTTAAGCGAGCGGATGGTCATAGCATCCTCCATGTAACAAGGCAATGAAAGCTTGCTGGCGCGTCGAGGGGGCATACAAAGTATGTTATTCGCTGCTCCAGCCGGTTACCTGCGCCTGGAAAAATGGATGCCGCTTCAGCCCGCTAAAGGCGGGCTTTGCAACCCAAGGCGTCGGTATCCAACCGATGCCGGACGAGCGTTACCACAACTTTTGAGTGTACTCCGCGCGCCAGCCAGCGTCTTGACAGCCGCGCTGAATCGTGCTAAAGTGATTATACCCTGTGTGCAAACGTTCTCACACAAAAACTCCCTTGACCTGATTTCGTGTTCATTTCAATTTGCTCGACTCTTAGCAAAAAGGAGGCGTTTTCGACTAAAATCTTTGCTGATGACCTCGTTCTGCCCGTCGTAAAGTTCCCTTTCTATTGGATTATGCCGAGGAGATTAAGGAAATGAGGCAAAAGTTTCAACCCCTTCTTCATCTGGCGCTGCTGATCATGCTGCTTGCCGGCTGCGCCGCCCCTGCCGCTCAGCAGACCTCTGCCCCCCCTCCTGCTGAAACATCGCCTGCCGCCGAGAAGATTAAGTTGGTGGTGTGGTGGTGGGGCGAGCAAGAGGCGCCGGGCGCTCAAAAGTGGATGGATGAAACCAT
>DYGV01000078.1:0-2802 GCA_020724505.1 Anaerolinea thermophila | reverse complement strand
AAGCGAACCCCAATGTTACCATTGAAGCCGTGCTGCAATCCACCGACACGCTGATCCCGGCTTTTCAGGCCGCCGCCGCAGCTAAAGAAGGCCCGGATATCCAGTATTTCTGGGGCGGCGTTTGGACGCTCGAATCGGTGTGGGCAGGCGCGTTGATCCCGTTGGATGATTTGATCCCAGCGGAAGAGCGAGCCCATTACATTAACAACTTTGAGCGCACATTTGAAGGTAAACAATATGGGATCGGCTGGTATCTTTCCGGCAACCCGTTTGTTTACAACCCCAAGTTGTTCGAACAAGCCGGCCTGAGCGTCACCGACCTGCCGGATACATGGGACGAACTCAAAGCCGCCTGCACGAAACTGAACGAAGCTGGCATCATCCCCATCGCCGGAGGCCTTAAGGATGGCTGGTTTGGCGGCTGGCTGTTCTCTATCATTGGCCGCCAACCACACGACAGCGAAAAAGCCTTCATGGAGGCTTCGGTCGGCCAATCCAAATTCACCGATCCGCAGTTTGCTGAATGGTGGTCGCGGCTGAAAGAGTTGATTGACGCCGGCTGCTGGAACAAGGACATCAACTCATTAGATTATCAGCAAGGGCAGGACTTGTTCGTGCAGGGTAAGGCCGCCATGATCTTCGGCAACGACACCTTCCTTAAAGGTTGGGCGGATGTCATCGGCTGGGATCAGATTGGCGTGATGCCGGTGCCTAAATACGGCTCAGGGAAACTGGCGGACACCTACGTGGTCACTGCTCAGGGCTGGGGAATTACTTCCTGGAGCAAGTATCCCAAGCAGGCGGCTGATTTCTTGATGTTCATGCACACCCCTGAGCGCCTGAACGCTTGGTTCCAATACACGGGCGTATTTCCGGCGGACGATCGCCTGGATACCAGTTTGATCACTATCCCGCAGCTCAAGCAAATCTTCGAATGGGATACCACGCGCTCCGGCCCGAACCTGGAAAATTTCATCCCCAGCATGTTGGATGAGCAATCGAACTTTGCCGGAGTGCAATTGCTCTTCGCCGGCGAGAAAACGCCCGAAGAACTGGCTCAGATGGCGGAAGAGGTCATCGCCAAGTGGCGCGAGCAAAACCCGGACGCGGTTAAAAACTTTGAGCTTTGGCTCAAGTGAACCGTTAATAGAGTCAACGGATTTTCCGCGGCTTCGATGTATGCGGCGACCGTTACGCGATGCAAAACGTCCCGCAGGATCTCCTGAAAGCAAGTCTGTGCGACCAGAAACCTGCGGGACGGTCATCGCCAAATCATCCGAAGGTCATGAGTTTATGGAGACCGCGACAGTTGTGACTCCGCGAGGCAAGCTGTCGCCAGGAATAGCCAGGCTGAGCCTGTCGAAGAATTTGTGAGAAGGGCCAACCAGCTTCGACAGGCTCAGCGTGCAAAATGAAACGTTCTATGCAGAAAAAAATCGAACCCTTCATCTACCTGACGCCGGCATTGCTTGTATTTATCTTTATTTTTGGCTACCCTCTGGCGCGGCTGGCGATGATGAGCTTTCAACGCCCATCGCAAGGTCAGCAGGTATTCGTTGGATTGACCAATTACAAGTCCGTATTCAGCGACAGCGTGTTCATGACCGCGGTGAAGAATAACGCCATGCTACTGATCTGCGTGCCGATCATGGTGGTAATCGCCCTCATCTTGGCGGTGTTCTTGTTCGAGCGCATCCGCGGCTGGCAATTTTATCGCACCACGCTGTTCCTGCCTTACCTCTTGCCGATTACCGTCGTTGGGCTGGTGTTTTCGTACATTTTTCAACTCAGCGGCGTGTTGAATGAATTTTTGGCTTTCATCGGGCTGGAGCAGTTCGGGCTGGACTGGTTGGGTAGCCCGCGCTACGCCCTGTATACGTTAATGTTTGTTGTGATCTGGAAAGAAGTCGGCTTTGGCGTGGTGTTGTTCTTGGCGCGGTTGATGTCGGTGGAGGAAGAACTGTTCGATGCAGCTAAAATTGACGGCGCGAACTGGTGGCAACTTCAGTGGTATATCACCGTGCCGCAATTGGCGACCGTGATCGAGTTTTTCACTGTGGTTTCGGTGATCACCATGCTTTCCTGGGTGTTCAATTATGTGTATGTGATGACCGCTGGCGGCCCCGGCAATTCGACTATGGTCACCGAACTCTATATCTATCTGACGGGCTTTCGTTATAATCAAATGAACATTGCTTCTGCCGTCGCAGTGTTGTTGTTGCTGGTAACCGGTGTTCTAATCTTCTTAGAATTGCGGCTGCGTGAACGTTCGGAGCCGATGCAGGTGTTGGGATGACGCGTCGCGATCTGCTTCTCCGCTGGGTTGGTTCTTTTGTGCGTCAGGGCTTGGTTATCCTGGCAACGCTGTTATCTCTGTTCCCGGTTTATTTCATGACTGTTTCAGCCTTCAAGACTCGGGCGGAATATATCGCCGATAAATGGGGACCGCCAAACGCTCTCTATTGGGCAAATTTCACCACCGCCGTGGCAGGTGAGAAGTTTTTCATCCGTTTTGCCAATAGCGCGATCTTGACCGTTGGATCGGTGGCGGTCTCCTTGATGATCGCCTGTTTCGCGGCTTATGCTTTTGCGCGCATGGAATTCCCTGGTAAGCGCACGCTGTTTAATCTGATCCTCTCGCTCATGGTGGTGCCGCCGGTGGTGATGGTGGTGCCATTGTTCGTCTCCATGGTGCGCTGGGGTTTGGTGAACTCTTATGTGGGCACCACCCTGATCTATATTGGGTTGTTGCTGCCATTCTCGATCTATATGATGACCAATTTCTTTCGCACCATCCCCAGG
>DYGV01000077.1 GCA_020724505.1 Anaerolinea thermophila | reverse complement strand
GGTGATGCGTAACTCGCCCTTGGAACGTGTCGTTGATGTGGGCAGCGGAGCTGGTTTTCCGGGCATTCCCCTCAAGATCGTCAACCCCGCGTTGCAACTCACGTTGGTCGAGTCGGTTGGCAAAAAGGCGGAATTCTGCCGCCATATCGTCAAGACATTAAAGCTGGAAGGCGTGCAAGTGCTTCAGGAGCGCGCTGAAACTGTAGGGCGCATGTCGGAACACCGCCAACAATATGATTGGGCGCTTGCCCGTGCCGTAGCAATCTTACCCGTATTGGTGGAATACTTGCTGCCGTTGGTGAAGGTTGGCGGCGCCATGATTGCTATGAAAGGCGAGAGCGCCCCAGCAGAAGCTCATGACTCAGAATACGCCACACGCTTGTTGGGCGGTCACTTGCGCAAACTCATCCCTCTTACGCTGCCCACAGTGGTTGAAGAACATTATCTGGTAGTCATTGACAAGATCGCCGCCACTCCGCCGGACTTTCCGCGCAAAGTTGGAATTCCAACCAAACGCCCGCTATTACCTGCCGGCGTTCACATTGACCGTGGATAATCGGTTATAAGCATCCAATAAGTTCCCACGGTTTTGCATTTATGGCAACCTGCGGGACATTTTGCGCCTGCGAGATAAACCAATTCTTGGTGAATATCCGTAGGGAGTTGCGATCTATTGGGTGTTCGTCACCTGACCGGCATGGATGCGCCAGACTTTTGATCTATTCACGAACTCTGAAGTGAAAAGATCCAGATCGGTGGTGGTCAGCAAAGACTGTTCGCTTTCCACCAGGCGCGCAAGCAGATCCGCCCGGCGTGCGGGATCCAATTCCGCCAAAACTTCATCCAACAGCAACACCGGCCATTGGCCGGTCTTTTCTTTCATCCAGGCCACTTCCGAAAGCTTGAGCGCCAGCATCGCCGTCCTACCCTGGCCGCGCGAACCATAATCGCCCAAGTCAATGCCATTGCTGAGAAAACGAAGCTCGTCGCGATGCGGTCCAATCGTGGTGAGGCCGCGGCTAATCTCGTCCTTGCGCTGTTTGCCCAACAATTCCAAAAAACCCTGACAGATATTCTCCACCGGTATCCTGGAGCGGTCAATGGGCGTCATGATGGGAAGTTCAAATTGCAAAGGAGAGGTGGGGAATGGATCGTAAGAAGGGCGATAATCGAGGCGCAGGATTTCTTGCCCGCGAGTAAGCTGATGGTAATATGGTCGCGCCAGACGTTCCAGTTCTTGCACCGCATGAATGCGGGCGAAGATGATCTGCGCACCCAGCGAAGCCACCTGTTCATCCCAGTAATCCAACTGATTGGGATCGCCGCCGCGTTCATTGAGCAACTTGAGTAATGCATTGCGTTGGCTAAGGGCGCGTTGATATTCCGTCAGATGATCTGCGTACCGCGGCCAGACCTGGCTGAGAGCCAGATTTAAGTATCGCCGACGTTCCTCCGGTGCGCCTTCCACCACATCCAACATCTGAGGCAGGAAAAGGACAGCGTTGAATATCCCAATCGCTTCGCTGACCTTGCGCGACACCCCATCTACAAGGATCTCCTTGCGCAAGCGAGGTGAATCATTGAGATGATCCCGAATGATCCGCGCCTCCAGACGATGCATACCTGGTAGGGCGGATGGAAATTTTGGGCTATCCGGCGTGTATCGGAATTCTGCGACAATGCGCGCCACCGCCAATGGCTCGCGTTCAGCCAGAAAATTGATCAACTGGCGGTCGTTCGAGGCATGGAACGAGGTAAAAGTGGCCAGGAAAAATATCGCTTCCAGCAAGCTGGTCTTCCCCTGAGCGTTATTTCCCACTAACAGAACCGGCCCGCCAGGCACATCAATATCCAGGCGGGCAAAGTTGCGAAAATTTGTCAAAGATAAACGCGTCAGGTGCATTCAATAAATCGTGAACCGCGACGTAGAGGCGTTGCTCTGGCGGATTTAATCCTGCGGTACAGCTTCGCCCTCTTGAGGCTTCCACACCCTCAAGGCGCGGTCGGTGAAAAGTATCCCATCCAGGTGATCAATTTCATGTTGAAAAATGCGCGCTAACCAGCCTTCCGCTTTAACCCGCACCGGCTGGCCGCGACGATTGAAGCCCTTTACAGTGACGCTCTTCATACGATCCACATCGCCAATTAACCCAGGGATAGATAAACATCCCTCTGTGCCTACAACCATTTCGCCGCTATGACGCACAATCTCCGGGTTCACCAGCGTATAAAGCTTGGGCGGTACGTCCTCATCCTCCTCATCGCCAAACTCTACCACGATCACCCGTAAAGGCACATTCACTTGCGGCGCAGCCAACCCAACGCCGGGCGCGGCGCGCATGGTTTCCACCATATCGTCTATCAACGTTTGAAGCTCGTTGCCGAAATCGGTTACTTTACGCGCTTTTCGGCGCAACACCGGCTCCGGAACTGTAACAATTTCTCTAAGCGCCATACCAATACACCTCTATCACAACTACTACAACGATATTTTCAACCCGAACGCTTTTCATTTGAAGCACTATTCACATTTTGATGATAGATTTCAAGCAGTCTCAACGTCTGTTGTCGCTCGCGCGCCGATTCCATCTTTTGCTGTTGAATGCGCAATTGTTGCACCCGCGAAAAAATCTCCTGCTGAATGCGAGCGGGTTCGTAGACGCCCTGGAAAACAAATTTGGCGTCCCCGAAATTGATTTCCACATTCCCGACGTTGAACAGATAACCCAGAAAGCCTGGTCGCTTATGCTCCAGGCTCAAAATTCGGTCTAACGAGCCAGACTTGCGGATTTCTGTGCCGAACGGTTTGCGTTCGATATCGAAAATGTTTTTCTCGGTCAACTGGTAGATGTCATTACGCCAGTCAGCGTAATTATACAACCACCAGGGAAAGATCACCACCAAAATCAATAAAATCCCTCCCCCAATAAACAGGGTTGGAGGGAGCAATTTCAACCCTTTCACATAATAAAGCGCGCTGTAAATTACCAGCGCAATAACGATCAATGCCATAGTGGATAAAGGTTTCCAGGACTTGCGAATCAAAATCAGCCAATGTTTGCGATATGTGATCGTGCTTCCTTCCTCAAATCTCATTTGGAAAATATTGCTAAAGTAAGTCGTCCAAAAACTGGGTTCCCGATACCCTTCGGCTTTTTCGCGCGGAGCAGGCTTGGGGGGCGGCGATGGCGCAGGCTCTTCTTGCCCGAGAATGCGTTTCACAGAACGCACCAGTTCTTCCTGATCGGCTCGCTGGTAACTTTGCACCGCCCGATGCCAATACTCTTCGATCAACGCGACCATCTGATACGGTTCGCCCACATGACGCAAGGGAAGTTTACTGGTGTAAGTGGTTACTATTACATCGCCGTAGCCCAGCAAACGCCCCAGAAGTGTAGTGTTCTGGTTCACCGCCTGGATCATATTCAATGGCGCTTCAGAACGACTTTCATACAAACCGATGATCTGTTCACTCCAAACGACGCGCTGATTGGTGACAATATAATAGTCGTTGCTCCAATCGAAGCCATTCCAAACGCCCCATAGGACGCCGGCCAGGAAAAACGCGCCCGCCAGGACTAATAACGCGGTCTGCGCTAACATGGGTGGGATTACCACCACCCCAACCAGGGCGACCATTAGCGAAATCAGACAAACAAACGCCGGTGCCAGTAAACTTACCAATAGATAGGCAATGTGTTTTCGCCGCACCTGATAGACCACCTCATCTTCATTCAGCCAATCAAATCGGTGTGTGCGAATAAAATGGCGGCTCTGGATAATTCTGTACAGGTCGTCCTGGATCTGGGGAAAAGCCACGATCAATTCGTGAAATTTCCGTGGATCTGCTTTTAGCAAGGTGGCGGGGCTGATCGCTTTTGCCGTCGCCGAATGGGGCTTATTTAACATGAGAGCTTCTTCGCCCAAAAAGTCCCCGCTCACCAGCACATCCACCTGAGTATCCTGCTCGTTGATCCGATGGGTTAAGCTGACTTCTCCCTCCAAAACAATATAAAAGCCGTCCGCTTTACCCCCAGCCGTAAAGATCGTTTGTCCGGCTTCACAGCGAACTACGTCAAATAAGCGAGATGCCCTGTTCAATTGAGCGTCATCCAGCTCTTTGAACAGGTGCATCTCTCGGAGCACCGAGATCACCTGAGCGTGTTCCACGCTAAAGCTACTCTCCAGGTTATTTATTCATCAAATACACCATCTATGCAGTGCGCAATCGGCGCGCCAAGATAATAATGACAATCAGCAACACCGCCATCCCCAGCATTGCCGGCAATCCCACCTCATCCGCAAAACCGGTCTTTGGAATTTCAGTGGGCTGCAATGGGCGCGCGGTTAAGGTGCTAACATATAAAGTAGCGTTGGCTTCCAGTGTAGCGTGAAGAGCTGTTGCAGTTGCCATATCTGGCCCCAGAGTGGTCGTCGGCGCGCTGATGTCGCCAGTCGCCACCGCCACTACTGGAGTGGGGCTGGAGGTTGCAGTTGCAGTGGGTGGCACAGGGGTCTCTGTGGGAGTAGCAGTAAAAGCTGCGGCAATCGCGGTCTTCTCGCTGGCCGTAGAGGTAGCCGCAATAATTGAAGCCACTTCGGTCTCTTGCGCCTCCAGCGTCTGGCGTCGGCTGAGTTGCGCCTCACGGGTTCGCGGCAACAACACCAGAGCGTAAACCGCGATGCACGCCAGGGCCAGCAGGGCAATCCCCCCTAAAGCGGCGGCGATGATCAAGAAAGTTCGATTGCTCGATTCCTCCGGCGAGGGACCCTCGTCGTCTGGCAGATTTTCATCCAGATTCAAATTATCGAAAGCCATGGAAGCTCCTCCTCAATGCTATCGTCTTCAAGCGATTAACTCAAGATTGGCAATGGGTACGACTACATTTTGTCCGTTTTCCAGCCGTACTTCGACCGCCTCGGCGCGCAAACCGCTTTGAAACGTCACTCTGCCTTTATGGGCGACGATCACGCCCGTTTCGCCACTATAAGGGGAACGCAATAGCCGCGCCGTCTGGTTCGCTGCCAACGGCGCAATTTCCACCGGCAGACCAACACTGCTCGGAACCGCCAGCGGGATAATCACCTCCGGGCGGGCCGCAGAGTAGGAAGCGCTCATTTCAGCATTGATCGCAGCCGGGCGTTGTTCATTGGTAGCCAATAATTTATAAGCCGCCGGGTTATAAGCATATTTGCCAAATCCTTCCAGGACAATCACCGGGATGGAGAGCCTGGATGCCTGCGGGATGCAACGCGCTGCCATTCCAGAGAAAATTAAACCCCGCAGCGGCAACTCCTCTGCGGTTTTCAAAACCTCCTCATCCTGACAATACCCGGCAAGCGTAATGGAGCCTCGCAGGCTGACATCCAAATCCGCCGCTTTGACCTCGAACTCTGGCGACTGGGCCAGCACCCGGATAGCGCCAAACTCTATCTTTCCATTTCCCCAGACACCCTGAACTAACGCGCCGCCGGTTTCAATGATTGCGCCGCGATCGGGAATTAGATCTACCACTTCACCTGGCATCCCGGCTTTCAACTGATAAGGCTTGCCGGCAATTTCCAACAAAACCTGCCCGCTGCCTACCAAAACGACCCGACCTTCGCGAGGCGACCGAATCAGCCGCCGCGTCAGGCCAATGGGCCCAGCGATTATATCTGCCTGGGCGATTTGATCGCCGACCTGGCATTGAAGGATCCGATCCGCCTTCTCGGCAGAGATGTGCAGGGTGCGGGCGACATCTATCAGCAAATATTCTGGATATAAATTAGCTTCAGCGATGACATCTGCAACGTTGACTTTCTGCCCGGCGCGCGCCAACACTTTCCCAGGCGCAGGCAATACCCTCTCACGGCGGATGAGGGTCATGGGCAAAATATGTTTGACCGGTGTGTACATACTCACTGGCCTCCCAGCGTCCACTGCCACTTGCGGAAAAGCTCCTGCCGCCGATTACGATCCGCAGGCGGAACAAATGGTCTGCCGCGCGCGTCAATTATTACGCCTAACGCTCCTCCCACCACCTTAAGACCGCCGCCGCGACCTGGCGCTCCCATCCCCACATCGGCGCGATGCAGCGGGTGGAGATGAAGTCGGGCTGTCTGACCAATGGGCAATGGTAATACTTCCAACGCGCCTTGTTTGACCTCCAGATGGGTTTCGTGCCCGCTCTCATAGGTCATTTTCAACCGCAGAACAGGCGACCCCATTCGAGCGCGGCTCGACGGAGCAATGACGGTTCCCAAATGCAAGAAGGAACTCGATTCCAATACCTGAACCACCAATAAAGGGTTAATCGCTGCCGCCGCGCCTAAAGCCGGCATGATTTGATTCAGATCCAGCACCAGAGTGGTCACCCCGCTTGGCTGCAACCCGTCCAATAACATGAGCGTCGCCTGAGCCAGATTTGGCGCACGAGTGAACACACTACCCGCGACGACGATGGCATCGAACTGTTGCGACGAGCCATCCTTCAATGCGCCGTAAGCTGCTTCTTCTGCGAAAAATCGGTTCGCCGCCGCTGCTAATATCTGGCGCGTAATCGCCTGCTCGATCGCCATTTCCTCATCGGTGACAGGCAATGTCGCTGGATACAACGCCTTGCTATAGATGTAGTTCGTCAATTGATCTTCCGAGACCTCGATCGCCAGCCAGCGTTGGATGTCACGTAATTGAACCTGGTGCAAGAACTCTGCCATCGAACGCCCCAGGCCCAATTGAGTGAAAACCCTCAACGACAGATCGCCATTCTTTCCCCAGGCCAGGGTGGTGGCAGAAGCGCCCACATCCACCCCAAGTACCCCTTTCGAGGCGGCAAGTTCCTTTCCGAGGAACCGAATCACCCGCCCAAACGCCGTGGCGCTGGGAATCAGTCCGCCATTCGCCCAGAGATTGAGTTCTGCAACACCGGGGATCTGCTGTGAGCGTATTTCCCCGGCCAGCCTGGCAAGCGCAGCATGGGCTGGATCTAGTTGCTCTACATCCAGGTCTGGGCGGACGTTTGGCGCAAAATGCAAATTGACCAGGTCGCGAAAAGTGTTTTGAAGCTCGTCATGAATTGCCTGATTACCAACATACAACACTTCAAGTCGCTGACTGTGGGGGCGCAAATAGCCGGCTAAGCCAACTGCTTCGAGCATGCGCACCACCGATTGCGAAGCCCCATTTTCGGTACCGCCAGCCGCCACAATCAAATCCGGCCGCAAACGAACCACAGCGTTCAGGCGTGTATCAGTTCGCCGCCGATCGTTCAGGTTGAAAGCTTCCACCACTTTGCTATAGGTGGTCAACGCCAACCGGCGGGCGCTCTCCGTTGAAATCGACTCCAACAACCCAATGGCGATGACTTTTACTGGTTCTCCCGCCGAGATCGTCGCAACAAAACTGTCTACACCCGACCCATCTGGCAAAGCCGGCATGATTAATTGCTGATCGCTGCCAATCAATATTCGACCAGTGATCGCCTGCAATTGATCTAGCGCTAAACGTACGCCTTCGCTAATATCGTGGTACGGCGCTCCAGCCGTAGTCGGGGCGCTCCCGTTGGCGATAAACCGATAGCGTCCTTCCACCACGTCAAATAAAACTGCGCGGGTCGTTACAGACCCGACATCCACTGCCAGTAGCGATTCTGCGTCAACGCGTGAAGTCATACTATGTCGCCGGATTGATGAACCATCGAATAAACTCAACGAGCGCGCCCAAACGCTCGACCAACGCAGCCAACGCAGCCATATACACGCCAGCAAAGACTGCCCCCAGAGCAATGGCGATCATTGCTTGCCCGGCCCATGAAATTGCTTGCAACCACGCCGGTTTAGGGGCGCGCGTATGAAAATGAAAATATGCCAGCGAAACCAGCACGCCTGCCAACATGATCGCACCGTTGAACAACCCCGCGCTGATTGACCTGCCGCTGGTTTGTATGGCTTGCATATCAAATAGATTGATCGTTGCAGCCGTCTGCGGGAATAGCGTGCCCGTCACCGCTCCGCCTACGACCACCGCCGCGCCTACGCCAGCCAGAAACGCCATGACCGGCGAACCCAATTTATTCAACCGAGATGTGACTTTGGCAAGCAGCAAGCCACTCAGCAAGAGGGGAACCGCCGCCAACAAACGCTCCTCGGGCAGGCCAAACAACGCCGGCGAGAGTAAACGTGGCCAGATCACATTAAAGAATGCCATCGAGGCGATATACCCAGCAGAGACGCCGATGAAGACATGCGTCGCAAAGCGAAACAATGCGTTATCTCCTAGCAAATAGCTGAAGATGAGCAAAGTGAAAACGAAGCCCACAAACATCCCGATTATGCTGCTGAGGTTCGCCAGGTCAGTCATTTGTTTTTTATCTCCTGACGCCGCTTCTGGCGGACAATTCGTCCAGCGATCATATTGATCACGCCGCCCAGGAACATCAACAACACAGCCATCAACAAGCCAATGTTGAAAGGCGTCCAATATAGACTGGCTGCGCCGCTTTGAACCGTAGCCGCTTCATAGGCAGCAGCTCCGGTTAATCCGCTTACCAGACCCTGTACCTGAGATGGAGCTGCGTCATAATAGGGCCGGATCAGAGGCTCGGCCCGGGCGCTGATCACCATGACGAAAGGGGTATCGTTCAACTTCGGAGAAAGTTGTTCAATCCAAGTTCGAGCGCGGTCGGGGTTTTCCACTGCAACCACCACCATTGCAAACTGAGCCGCCGAATTGACGTTCTGTAGCGGTGGACGGTCCCACACTCGCTCGCCCTGAATATCCAGCGAGAGGTATGTTCGCGGTGTCTCAACAAAAGCGGCCAGGGCGGTTGCCCCGCCAGCCAGGTACCCTAAATTAGCATATTGGTCGCTTGGCGCTAAGGTCTGGCCTACAGTTTTTCCCGCCAGGCTTAGCAAGCGTTCAGCCTGGATTGGTCCGGTAGGAACCGTGGAGATGATAACCGGATATACGTTGCGTCTCAACAAATGTCCCAATATCGCGCCTGAGACGGCGTCCATCTCGCCGCTGTAACTCGGCTCATAATCTATCGCAAACAGAACCGGCGACTGTGGAGTTAAACGTTCAATCATCTGACGCACGGTGAGGATTTCGCTGCTCGGCGCTGGCCGGGCAAACTCAGGTAACCCAGACACGACCCCCAGCAACACTGGCAAGATCAACAACACCGCCATCGCCAGGCGAAGCACAAACTGCGCCGGTAGAATAGGTGCTTGCGGTAGAGGGCGCGGTTGAGCTTCTGACTCGATCAAACGGCGCAGCAGGTTCGCCTGTTCTTCTTGCGCATCGGTGACCTGCAGCCGAAGCGGAAAGCCAGATGGTTTCGCGCCTTGAGAGACTTCCGGTTCGGCAGGCAATACGCCGCGCAGCCCTGCCAGAGGTCCCGCCCCTTCGACCTGCTCCGTTTCGACGCCTCCAACGCCGTTTGTGGCCTCGCCTGGAATACCCAGAGGGCGCATGGCTTGCAACCAACTGGGCAATTCAGCGGGTTGCAAGTCTTCTTCCTCCCCTGCTGGCGTTGGCGCCTTCTCGCTTTCCGCGTCGGTATCCGACAACCAGGATGGAAGACCTTCCACCGGCGGAGGAGACAATACTTCGGACTCAAACCCCTCTGACGGGCCACCGGCGTCATCACCGGCAATCTCAACCTCTGGAAGCAAATCGGAATAGGTGGCTTCCAATTCGCTCAACCAGCTTAGTTCGTCCTCGGGAATTTCGGGGGGAATTTGCAGATCTTTGCCGGGTTTTACTTCCCCGGCCTCCGCCTCGAGCGACGCCAGCCATTCCAGTGGCGAAGGTTCGCCTTCTTCCATCTTGAAGGGCAACTTTGCGTCGGCCGCGGGAAGTTCGCTCTCTTTCGTTTCGGCAACATCCGGTGGCGGTTCGCTGACAATGGAGGATGCCTGGGTCGGTTGTTCAAGCGGAGAGATGAAAATGCCGCTCTGCAACCAATCAGGCAACTTACCCTCTTCGTCGGTCATCCAATCGGGAAGTTCGGGTTGAGCTGCTTCTTGCTCAGCCTCAAATTCGTCCTTCGATGGCTGCACAGGGGGAATTTCTCCGCCAAACCAATCCGGCGATGGGATTTCCTCGTCTGGGAGAGCTCTTCGGTCGGCTGGTTCTTGCGCCATCTCATCGCTCAGCCCTTCTGGAAACGCCTGCTCTTCCTCAGGCGCTTCCCGATCAGGGGGTTATAATTCAAGAGCAAAATCAGCCTGTTCCACCGATGGCTCTTCTAGAGCTTCTTGTCCTAGCCACTCCGGCAATTCATCTGTGAATGGCGAATGTTGTAACTGGGGCACATCTTCGCCCGCTTCATCGCCGCCGGGCGCTGCCTCTCCCGCTCTAGCGTCCGTCTCCTGGATGCGCGATAACCATGAAATGCTTTCTTCAGATAAATCTTCCTCGAACTGGCTGCCAAAACCAGCCTCGGCGGGCTCCTCCTCGGGAGCAAAGTCGCCTCCGAACCATTGCGAAGAAATGTCCGGTTGTTCCTGCGAAAATTGATCCACCGCAGCAGGGGTCTGGTCGGCTTCCAATGGTCCTTCGACATCGGCGACTTCCCTGATGCCGCTGAGCCAATCGGGCAGCGTCTCTTCTTTACCTTTCTCTTCCTCCGGTTCGCTGCGCAAACTCCGCAACCACTCGGGCAGATCGTCATCGGAGGCGGATTCTAAAGGTGCAGCCTCCCATATTGGCCTCAGGCGAGCCTGGCAATACTGGCAGGTTTCCCGCTCCTCAGGATTGGCTTTTCCACACATTGGACAGCGAACTTCTGCCATGAGTTACCCACTATAAGGGCGATCAGCGCCAATCAACACACGCAAACCTGTGGCAATTGCGCCCAGAGCAATCCCCAATAAGATGCCGCGAGCGCCAGCCGCAGCCCAAACTTGCATGATCCAGGAACGCAAGTCACGCAAGCCAAAAATATCAAATCCAGCCCAGGCAAAAGCTGTGATCAAAATGAAAAGCGCTGTTCCTGCAAAAATCAGGTTGAAAATTGTAAAGCGGCGGTTAATCATGCGCGCAAAGGTATAAATCAGGGTCACCGACAGAATGGCCAGTAGGCTGGCTTCGATAGGAACCAGCGCATAATTGAACAACCACAAAGACCAAGCGGAAGTTGCACCGCCCAAGAAGATCACAACAAGGATGGTCAAAACTAAAGATGCCAGCGTCGTCAGGCTGAACACCGATCCTGGCTGCCCGGTTCGTACTTTGCGCCAGTGCACTTTTGCCAGATTGACAACACCCACGATCGCCGCGACTGCAGTCAAAACGACCGCCCAATCCAAAAATAAGCCACGCAAATCACTCAACCCTGGCAGCGGAACAAAATAACCTACCAAAACCAACAGCCCGCTTAGCATTGCGATGGCAGCCAAAAAAGGGACGCGCAGATTCGTTTTCACCACACACCTACCAGTCTGGCGGCCGCCCCTGCCAGGATCACAAGGATCAGCAACCAGCGGAAAATATCCTGCGTCATCAAGCTGGCGTTGTGTGAAGCGCCCGCTTGTAGATAAGCGCCAGCGGCGAAAAGTTCTTCGCCAATCAAAGGCGCTTCTGTAGAAGCGTAAAACACCGCTTGGGCGGTCAAATTCTCGCTGCCTGCCAGGGTCATACTGCCAGCGCGTTCCGCCGCGTCGGCGATGAGCGCCGCCTCGCTGCCAAACGAGCCGGCCAACACATTGAGCGACACTTGTTGATCGAACACGACTGGCATGGCGCCGGCGGCAAAAGAAAACGGAGATAAACCGGTCAGTTGTCCACTGTTGGGATCGAATTGTGATTCTGCGCCAATAGTCTGATACACCGATTGAAATACGTCCTGAGATAGGATCGCCTGGACGGATTCGCCGCTGGTGGCGATCGGAGGCATGTCGCTGACCGAAGCTGTTCGGGCAATTCTTTGAAGGATGCTCAGCCCCATAAAGGTGGATGCGCCGGGTTGTCCCAGAATTCCACCATGCCCGAGGGAGAGATGGAGACGTCGCCCTGCCTCTACAGCCGCGCCGATCCCGCTCGCCAGACGGGCAAAAGCTGGTATTTCACGCAACTCGCGCTTTACGCCGCGGCTGGTCGCCCCCAAACCGAGGAGCAAAGCGACAAACAGAAAAACGAAAAGCAAGCCGAGCCAATTCACTGCGAAGGCGCCTCCCGCAACAATGTGATAAACGCCTGCAACCTTTGCGGCTCTTCTAGCAACCTGGATAACGCCTCAAGTTGCGCTTCGGGCATGGCATGCTTGAGGAAGGGCTGAACCATGTAAACCATCTGCGCTCCCAACAAAGACACAGGTTCAGCGCTTTCTAAAAGCGACGCCGCCCACTGATCTACCCCCCAGCGTTGCAAGAAGTTTGCCCAAACCCGCCAGATATGCTGGTCTTCATCCATATTTTTTAAAGTATAGCACAAATCCAATTAAATTGGAATCTTTGTCAAAAAAATCAGTAAGATTTTACGATGCCTACTAGCTTGTTCTAAACGCCCGCCAGAAATAAAGAAAACCTATCCTATCTAAATATGACAGTTCGCAGGTATTTTTTATACCATAAATCACTATCAGAATCCGCCAGAACACACTAAACTTAACAATTGAAACATCGCTCGGCTATGATTATTTTATCGCCAGCATCATGGCGGAGAAACAGCTTTCTCGAAAAAATTAGGATGGAGTAAACCATGAAAAGACCTTTAGTTACATTAGATGGCAACGAAGCAACCGCTTACGTCGCCCATAAACTCAGCGAAGTCATTGCGATTTATCCCATCACCCCTTCATCTCCCATGGGTGAATTCGCGGATGAATGGTCTGCCCAACGACGCACCAATATCTGGGGTACTGTGCCTTTAGTGGTGGAGATGCAATCTGAAGGCGGCGCAGCCGGGGCAATTCACGGAGCGCTTCAAACGGGTTCTCTTGCCACCACCTTCACTGCCTCGCAAGGCTTGTTGCTGATGATCCCCAACATGTACAAGATCGCCGGCGAGCTGACGTCTACAGTGTTCCACGTCTCAGCGCGCTCCTTGGCTGCGCAGGCGCTCTCCATTTTCGGCGATCATTCAGATGTGATGGCCACGCGTTCCACCGGCTTTGCGCTACTGGCATCCAGCTCGGTTCAAGAGGCGCAAGACATGGCGCTCATCGCCCACGCCTCCACGCTCGAAGCGCGTGTGCCTTTCCTACACTTCTTTGACGGCTTCCGCACCTCGCACGAGGTGAACAAAATCGAGCAACTCGTTGAAGATGACCTGCGCGCCATGATTGACGACCGTTTGGTGCAAGCGCATCGCGCCCGCGGCCTTTCCCCAGATCGGCCTGTGTTGCGCGGCACAGCGCAAAATCCGGATGTGTATTTCCAAGCGCGCGAAACGGTCAACCCCTATTATCAAGCCTGCCCGGAGATCGTCCAAAAATACATGGATAAGTTCGCCTCCTTGGTGGGTCGGCAATATCGCCTGTTCGACTACATAGGCGACCCCAACGCCGAACGTGTGATCGTCGCAATGGGCTCTGGGGCGGAGACGGCAGGTGAAACTGCCAAGTTCCTGATGGAGAGAGGCGAAAAAGTAGGCGTGGTCAAAGTTCATCTATATCGGCCATTCTCCGTCAAGCATTTCTTGCAGGTGCTCCCCGAAACAGTCCGCACAATCGCCGTACTTGACCGAACTAAAGAACCCGGAGCAGCCGGCGAGCCGCTTTATCAGGATGTGGTCACAGCCATCGCGGAGGGGAATGGCGTCAAACCGCGCGTTATAGGGGGGCGTTATGGCTTGTCTTCCAAAGAATTTACCCCGGCGATGGTGAAAGCCGTCTTCGATGAGGCCGCAAAAGCCCAACCCAAGAACCATTTCACAGTCGGCATTTACGATGACGTATCGCACACCAGCCTGGATTACGACCCCACCTTCGACATCGAAGCGCCCGAAACAGTGCGCTGTATCTTCTGGGGCTTGGGTTCAGACGGCACAGTGGGGGCGAATAAAAACTCGATTAAGATCATTGGCGAGGAAACCGATAATTGGGCTCAGGGATACTTTGTGTACGACTCCAAGAAGTCGGGACAGGTAACACTTTCCCATCTGCGTTTTGGTCCTAAGCCCATTCGGGCGCCTTACTTGATCAACCAGGCACAGTTTGTCGCCTGCCACCAGTTCTCCTTCCTGGAGCGTTTCGATGTGCTGAAATACGCCATGCCGGGTGGGGTTTTCCTGCTGAACAGCATCTATGGCCCCGAAGAGGTCTGGGATCATCTGCCCATCGAGACTCAGAAAGGAATCATCGAGAAAAATTTGCGCTTCTTCGTGATTGACGCTAACGAGGTGGCGCAAAAGACCGGCATGGGTGGGCGCATCAATACCATTATGCAGACCTGCTTCTTCGCCATTAGCGGCGTCTTGCCCCGCGAACAGGCGATCAAAGAAATCAAAAAAAGCCATTGAAAAGACTTATGGCAAACGCGGCGAGGCAGTTGTAAAGCGCAACTTCGAAGCCGTTGATCAGACGCTGGAAAATCTATACGAGGTCAAAGTCCCCGATAAAGTGACCAGCAAATTCTCGCGTCGCCCGCCCATTCCAGATGAGGCGCCTCCATTTGTACGTGAGGTCTTGGGCAAGATCATCGCTGGCGAAGGCGATTCTCTTCCCGTGAGCGCCTTGCCGGCAGATGGCACGTTCCCCACCGGCACCACTCAATGGGAAAAACGCAACATCACTTTGGAGATCCCCGTTTGGGAGCCAGATCTGTGCATTCAATGCGGCAAGTGTTCGTTTGTTTGCCCTCACGCAGTCATCCGCGAGAAAGTCTACGACCCGGCGTATTTAGAGAACGCTCCTGCAAGCTGGCTATCCGCCGATGCGCGCTGGAAAGAATTTCCCGGCATGAAATACTCGTTGGTGGTTTCACCCGAAGACTGCACCGGTTGCGGCTTGTGTGTGGAGGTCTGTCCGGCGAAGGATAAAAGCCAAGTTGGGCGAAAAGCGATCAATATGGCTCCCCAGCCACCCATCCGTGAACGCGAGAACATTAACTGGCAGTATTTCTTGACCTTACCGGAAGCCAACCGCACACAATTCAGCGTCAAATCGGTCAAGAATTCGCAGCTCTTGCAACCTTTGTTTGAGTTCTCTGGCGCCTGCGCTGGCTGCGGCGAAACCCCCTATATCAAGCTGCTCACTCAGCTTTTCGGCGACCGAATGGTAGTCGCCAATGCCACCGGTTGTTCTTCTATCTATGGTGGAAATCTGCCCACCACCCCATGGTCATTCAACAAGGAAGGCCGCGGTCCTGCCTGGTCAAACTCTCTGTTCGAAGACAATGCCGAATTCGGCTTGGGCATGCGCCTCACCCTGGACAAACAAATCGAATTTGTGCGCGAACTACTACCACAGTTCAGCGCCCAGGTGGGCGAAGACCTGGTAACTGAACTGCTCAACGCAGATCAATCCAGCGAAACCGGCATTCGTCAACAACGGGAGCGCGTCGCGCTGCTCAAACAACGCTTGCAAGCTATCAACGACCCGCGGGCGCGCGATCTGCTAAGCCTGGCAGACGTCTTGGTGCGCAAGAGCGTATGGATCATCGGCGGCGACGGTTGGGCATACGACATCGGTTACGGCGGTTTGGATCATGTATTGGCTTCGGGTCGGAACGTAAAAATCCTGGTCCTGGATACCGAGGTGTATTCGAACACCGGCGGTCAATCATCCAAAGCTACACCGCGTGCTGCTGTGGCAAAATTTGCCGCGCAGGGTAAAGGAACGCCTAAGAAGGATCTGGGCATGATTGCCATGTCTTATGGGTATGTGTACGTTGCTCGCATCGCCATGGGCGCCAGCGATCAGCAGACCTTGAACGCCTTCCTGGAAGCAGATGCATACGATGGCCCGGCTCAGATTATCGCTTACAGCCACTGCATTGCGCATGGCTACGATCTGCGCAAAGGCTTGGAACAGCAAAAATTGGCGGTTGAATCGGGCGTTTGGCCGCTCTATCGCTTCAACCCGGCGCTGATCGCAGAAGGTAAAAACCCGCTCATCATTGATAGCAAAGAGCCAACCCTGCCGGTCAGTAAATATGCGTACAATGAAACACGCTACCGCATGTTGCTGCTTTCAGACGAGCAGCGCGCTGAGGCGCTGATGCAACTCGCCGAGAAGGACGCCAAGAGCCGCTGGGGATTGTATCGCCAGATGGCAAGTATGCATTACAACGATCCCGCTTCAGGAAACGGCAAGGATAGCGAAGGTCAACACGGGTAATTCAAATACAAAAATGATCGGCGGCTGGGACCTTATTCTGGCCGCCGATCGCTAACCGGATAGCCTCAATAAAAGAACAGCCTGATATGAAAGGGAAATAGGATGGTAGATTTAAGCTCAACCTACCTCGGTCTAAAACTAAAGAACCCGGTCGTCGCCTCATCCTCTCCGCTTACACAAAAACCCGAGACGGCTCAAGCCTTAGAGGAAGCTGGCGTCTCTGCCATCGTCATGCATTCGCTCTTCGAGGAGCAGATCATTCACGAAAGTTTGAAACTCCATGAAGACCTCTCACGCGGAGCAGAAGCGTTCGCCGAAGCGATGGATTATTTACCCACCTATGGACAGTATAGCGTTGGTCCGGAAACCTATCTAGAGACGCTGCGAAAAATCAAGCGATCGGTCAACATTCCTGTTTTTGGCAGTTTGAACGGCGTCTCTACCGGCGGCTGGATCGAATACGCCCAAAAAATCCAGGACGCCGGCGCAGATGCATTAGAGTTGAACATTTACTATCTGGCGACCGATCCAGACCTCACCAGTTCGGAATTGGAAAATACCTACGTCACCCTGGTCAGCGACATCCGTAAACAGGTGGATATCCCCATCGCAGTGAAGCTCAGCCCCTTTTTCACCGCTCTGCCCAACTTCGCCAGGCGGTTGGCTGAAGCCGGCGCGGACGGTCTGGTGCTGTTCAACCGCTTCTACCAGCCTGATTTTGATCTGGAAACGCTGGAAGTGACGCCCAATTTGGTTCTGAGCAACTCGAACGAAATGCGATTACCGCTGCGTTGGGTGGCGATCCTATACGGGCGCGTGACCGCCGATTTCGCCATAACCGGCGGCATACACACCGGCTTGGACGTGATCAAGGCTGTAATGGCCGGCGCAAGTGTGACCACCATCGCTTCTGAATTTCTGCTAAGAGGTGCAGGACGCGCCGCTGACATCCTTAAGGAGATGAATGCCTGGATGGAGGAGAAGGAATATACCTCAGTAATGCAGATGAAGGGCAGCATGAGCCAAAAGGCTGTTGCAGAACCAGCCGCCTTTGAAAGAGCTAATTACATGAAGGTGCTTTCTTCATATTAAAGTATTCGGAAATTCCCCCACCCCCACCCCGCCTCCTTCTCGTCGGGAAAGAGGGCCAGGGGGGATGGGTGAGAAAGGTGGTTAAGGGTAAGCAGTCAGATCGTGGGTATAACAGTTGAATACTCTGGCAATAGTGAAAGCAACGCCTCCCGAAACCGCTGTTCGAGAGGCGTTGCTTTTAAGATGCTCAACTTCTATATAAATACGGCGAAAAATACTATGGCGTCAGGGTCGTGAAATACATCCTTTGCCCGTTTTGAATCGTTAAAATGACCGTGCTCTTGATGGGGTTGTGCTGTGCGTCGAAGGTGATCTTGCCCGAAACGCCTTCC